>NZ_JBGOOU010000004.1:0-220563 GCF_041439815.1 Vibrio sp. 1F279
GCCAGAGCCAGAGCCAGAGCCAGAGCCAGAGCCAGAGCCAGAGCCAGAGCCAGAGCCAGAGTCACAATTAACGACAAGTCATTATTCAAGCTACGCCGAAATACGCGCTGCAGAATTTGAAGTGCCGAATCTTGAGGATGTTCAGAAACTTCTGAGTCGTTTAGAAGCAACAAATGTTGTCGATGAGCTGAATCTAGATGAGTTGATGGATCAGAACACGCAGCAAATTGCTCAGCAGGCAGACATACAAATGTTTGACGCTGCAGTCGAGTCTGTTCAAGTGTCTGTAGATCCTGAAATTCAAGATTGGGATCTTCCAGAACCTGATTTATCAATTGCTGTAGAGCCACCTGTTGAATCGCAGCAAATTGAAGAGTTACAAGCTGAATCGCTGGAGACGGAGCAAGTAGAAGTTAAGGCTGCTGAACCCGATCTTGAATCTCCTCAAATTGAGCCATTTACCGAACTTGAAACTCAAGCTGGTGGAGCCGGTCAGTTTACATCATGGGAAACGACGGCTAGAACTGAAGATTTTCAAGTGCTGTATTTTGATGTGAACGGTGTGACGTTTGCTGTGCCACTTGATGAGCTCGGGGGTATTCATCGCCTTGAAGAGTTAAGTCATATTATTGGCAAACCTGCTTGGTATTTGGGGCTACAAACTAATCGAGATAGTAAGCTAGACGTGGTTGATACCGCCAAATGGGTGATGCCTGAAAAGCTATTATGTGATGATTATAAAGAGAATTATCAATACATAGTCATGCTTGGCGAAAGCTTATGGGGGCTTGCGAGCACAGAGCTTAAAGGTACCGAGCTGCTTAATACAGATAAAGTACGCTGGCGAGAAACGGCAGGGAAACGGCCATGGCTCGCTGGTATGGTAAAAGAAAAAATGTGTGCTTTGATCCATGTTGAAGCATTAACCGCCATGCTAAATGCAGGGCTAGACGTAAAAGCATTGGGCTAGTACTACGATTGGTACAATATAAGCATCAAGTTAACAACAGTGGTCGGTAACGACGGCAAGAGGATTATCTATGTCTCATATGAGTGAAGTTGAAGTAAGAAAAGATCAAACAAATGATGAAGTACTTCAATGGGTGACATTTCAACTAGAAGAAGAAACTTACGGCATCAATGTAATGCAAGTACGTGAAGTATTGCGTTACAGCGAGATTGCTCCAGTACCGGGTGCTCCAGACTACGTTTTAGGTATTATCAACCTGCGTGGTAACGTTGTTACTGTTATTGACACTCGTTCTCGTTTTGGTTTGATGCAAGGTGAAATCACTGATAACACACGCATTATTGTTATTGAGTCTGAGCGTCAAGTTATTGGCATTTTAGTAGATAGCGTTGCTGAAGTTGTTTACCTGCGTTCTTCTGAAATCGACACGACACCAAGTGTTGGTACTGATGAAAGTGCTAAGTTCATCCAAGGTGTTAGTAACCGTGATGGCAAGCTTCTTATCTTAGTCGATCTGAACAAGCTGTTAAGTGAAGACGAATGGGATGAGATGGCTCACCTGTAATGTTTGAAGCGCTTCCTTTAAACCCTATTGCTCTGATAGTCGGAGTTGGGGTTTTTACGTTATTCATCGTGATTTTGATTAGCAAAGTAAAAAGTGCAATTCAAAAGCAGATCGATACGTCACGCCTGCAAGTTCGTAACTTGGATAAAGAGCTTCAAAAATCGAGTAAGCAATTACTTGAAGTTCGCTCTGTTGTGGTTGGCCTTGGTCAAAAAGTGACGGAACAGCAAGATCTGATAAAACACTTGAATGAACGTATTGTTGAGTTGGAACATGCGGACACCGATGGGCGTTTGTATACACGTGCAACTAAAATGGTTCAGCTTGGTGCTGGGATAAACGAACTGATCGAAGAGTGTGAATTACCTAAGGCAGAAGCTGAGCTGATGATGTCTCTGCAGAATAAGCTCGCAGGTAAGGAAAAAATCCCTTCGTTAAGAAGTAATCCTTCATCGTATGATGAACAACCTGCATCCTCTCGTGATCGCAGAGACCCGACTCGACGTCGTTAAATTTAGCGCTTACTGCGTAATGAGCAATTGATGTTCATCACGCACACCTCTTAAAAGAAGCTTCGGCTTCTTTTTTTGTGCCTGTTATACCTATATAGAACGATGTTTATAAGTATTCGTATCTAATGCAATATCTTGTTTGTTGATGAAAATGTGTAAATTGTGATGCGGTGGTAACAGTTTCTTACGGAGTTTGTTCTTTCGAAAACGCCTAGTCCTGTTTTGTCACCTTATTGGTGTGCTACTATAGCCCTCTCATTACTCGACTAAATTTACCTATGCTAGAAGTCTCAAATTTAACTGCTATTCGTGACGACAGGGTTCTGTTTGAATCGTTGTCTTTTCAATTGAAACCCGGTGAGCTGGTTCAAGTTGAAGGTCGTAACGGTACTGGGAAAACGACACTCCTTAGGATTATCACCGGCTTAGGTGATCGTGATGAAGGCACTATCTCTTGGGATGGTGAGTCCATTGAAACGAGTCGAGATGTGTATCACCAAAATTTGCTTTTTCTTGGTCACCAAACTGGCGTAAAACGCGAGCTTAGTGCCTATGAAAACCTGAGCTTCTATCAATCGATTCACAGCAGTGGAACGAGTAAGGAAGAACTTTACAATGCATTGGCTCAAGTCGGCCTTGCTGGACGAGAAGATGTGCCTGCAGGTCAACTTTCGGCGGGTCAACAGCGCCGTGTAGCATTGGCTCGTCTGTGGTTAAGTAAGCAAATGTTATGGATTCTAGACGAACCGCTGACTGCAATAGACAAGCAGGGTGTTAAGGTTTTGGAGTCTCTTTTTTCTCAGCATGCAGATAACGGTGGCATTGTGTTATTAACCACACACCAAGATATGTTTGCTGATAGCCCGAAACTAAGAAAAATAAAGTTGGGTGAGTAATATGATCTCTTCAATGACAACGATCATCCGACGTGAGCTATTGATCGCATTTCGTCGCCAAGCCGATATCTTTAACCCTCTGTGGTTTTTTATTATTGTCATCACCCTTTTCCCATTGAGTATCGGCCCTGAGCCAAACCTACTTGCACGTATTGCTGCAGGTATTGTTTGGGTAGCGGCTTTGCTTTCTGCATTGCTCTCTTTAGAGCGTTTGTTTCGTGATGATTTTCAAGATGGCGCGCTTGAGCAGATGATGTTGATGCCCATCCCGTTGCAGTTGGTAGTCTTGTCCAAGGTCATAGCGCACTGGTTATTGACAGGGTTACCATTAATATTGATCAGTCCGTTGTTGGCGGTACTGCTGTCCTTGGATTTCGATACTTGGTTATCGGTAGTCTTAACGTTATCGGTCGGTACGCCTGCATTAAGCTTTATTGGTGCGATTGGTGTGGCTTTAACGGTTGGGTTACAAAAAGGTGGTGTGCTGTTAAGTCTGCTTATTTTGCCGTTGTATATCCCAATTCTTATATTTGCTACATCAGCGATTGATGCCGCAGCGTTAGGCGTTGCGTATAACGGACAATTAGCGGTGTTAGGGGCAATGTTAATGGGCGCGATGACGCTCACCCCATTTGCCATCAGTGCAGCACTGAGAGTGAGTGTTAACTAGTTAATTACCTGGTTAAGATTAACTACGCACTCACCAGCACTTTGCATGTTCAAAGTGAACTATTTAAAGCCTTCAAACTCCTAGAGTCACTGAAAGAAGCTGTAAGCCAAATAAATTATAATAATTATAGCTGTGATAGCTGTAAGCAATATGAAGTAAGAGTGAGATTACAACATGTGGAAATGGCTCCATCCCTACGCCAAAGCAGAAACCTCTTATCAGCTTGCTGGTAAACTTCTGCCATGGTTTTCGATCCTAGCGCTATTGTGTCTATCCGCCGGTACTGTATGGGGGCTTGCATTTGCCCCTTCTGATTACCAGCAAGGCGATAGCTTCCGAATTATCTATATCCATGTTCCGTCTGCAATTTGGTCTATGGGTGTATACATGTCGATGGCAATTGCCGCCTTTATCGGTTTGGTATGGCAGGTAAGGCTGTCAGACATGGCTGCGTTGGCTATGGCGCCTATCGGTGCTGTATTTACCTTTATTGCGTTACTAACTGGCGCTGTTTGGGGTAAACCAATGTGGGGTGCTTGGTGGGTTTGGGATGCACGTTTAACCTCAGAGCTGATTCTTCTATTCCTATATTTAGGTGTTATTGCACTGCACCATGCGTTTGACGACCAAAAAACCGCAGCAAAAGCAGCCGGTATTTTGGCCATCGTTGGTGTCATCAACCTACCTATCATTCACTTTTCAGTAGAGTGGTGGAACACACTCCACCAAGGCGCAACAATTACTAAGTTTGATAAGCCTTCTATTTCAAGTGACATGCTATGGCCGCTTCTTCTTAACATCTTCGGTTTTGCCTTTTTCTTTGGTGCTGTGACTATGGTTCGTTTTAGAAACGAAATCATCAGTAAAGAGAGTCACCGTCCATGGGTTCGCAAGCTAGCGGCTAATAAAGCGTAGTAGGGTAGGTAATTATGTATTTTGAATCTCTGAGTGATTTCTTTGCCATGGGTGGCTACGCCTCATATGTATGGAGTGCATTTGGAATCACATTCCTCGCGATGATCATTTTACTGGTCGTAAGCGTTCGTCGTGGTAAGCAATTATTAAATGAAGTACAAGCTAAGATTGACCGTCAAGCTCGTATTGATGCAGCAAAAAATATGGAGAACACTCTATGAACCCAAGACGCAAAAAGAGGCTAGGCATTATCTTAGCGATCTTTTTTGGTATCAGTGCAACTGTTGGATTGATGGTTTATGCACTTAACCAGAACATGGATCTGTTCTATACACCAACCGAGCTCGTCAACGGCAAAGATGGTAAAAAACCTGAAGTGGGTCAACGCTTACGTATTGGTGGCATGGTTGTAGTCGGCTCTGTAAGCCGTGACAATGAATCATTGCGTGTTAGCTTCGATTTGGCTGATGTAGGCCCTAAAGTGACGATTCTATATGATGGCATCCTTCCTGATCTTTTCCGTGAAGGCCAAGGTATTGTTGCTCAAGGTGTCCTTAAGGATGCAACGACAATTGAAGCGTTTGAGGTGTTGGCAAAGCACGATGAAGAATATATGCCTTCTGAAGTTGCTGAAGCAATGAAGAAAACTCATGAGCCTTTGCAATACACGACTGAACAAAAAGAAGGAAATGCTCAATGATAGCCGAGATCGGCCATTTTGCGATGATCCTGTCTTTGGGACTTGCACTGCTGCTAAGCGTGCTCCCACTGTATGGAGCCGCTCGAAATAACACATTATTGATGAACAGTGCACGACCGCTGTCGTGGGGTATGTTCGGATTCCTAGCGATTTCGTTCTTTATCTTGTGTTACGCGTTCTACACAAATGATTTTACGATTCAATACGTAGCAAGTAACTCGAATAGCCAACTACCTTGGTACTACCGAATTACCGCGGTTTGGGGGGCTCATGAAGGCTCACTACTGCTTTGGGTTCTAATCCAAGCGGGTTGGACGGTAGCAGTTGCAACGTTTAGTCGTGGTATGCCTCAAGAGTCTGTGGCTCGCGTACTGGCGATTATGGGTTTAATTACTGTCGGCTTCTTGCTGTTCATTATCGTAACGTCTAACCCGTTTTTACGTACATTGCCTTTCTTCCCTGTTGATGGCCGTGACTTGAACCCACTACTGCAAGATCCGGGTTTGATTATTCACCCGCCAATGCTTTACATGGGTTATGTAGGTTTCTCGGTAGCGTTCTCTTTTGCAATCGCTTCTCTAATGAGCGGTCGTTTAGATACGGCATGGGCTCGTTGGTCTCGTCCTTGGACAATCGCTGCTTGGTTATTCCTAACAGTAGGTATCGCACTTGGTTCATGGTGGGCTTACTACGAACTTGGCTGGGGTGGCTGGTGGTTCTGGGATCCAGTAGAAAACGCTTCATTCATGCCTTGGTTAGCTGGTACTGCTCTAATGCACTCACTAGCGGTAACCGAAAAGCGTGGCACATTTAAAGCTTGGACAGTCTTGCTGGCTATCTCTGCATTCTCACTAAGCTTACTAGGTACATTCTTAGTTCGTTCGGGCATCTTGGTATCGGTTCACGCATTCGCGTCGGATCCTGCCCGTGGTATGTTTATTCTAGGTTTCTTAGTGTTCGTTATCGGTGGTTCACTGTTGTTGTTTGCTGTTAAAGGCGCATCGGTTCGTGTACGTGGTAACTTCGATTTGGTTTCTCGTGAAAACGCGCTACTCGGCAACAACATCCTATTGATTGCTGCACTTGTGGTTGTGTTAGTTGGTACCTTGCTGCCATTAGTTCATAAACAGTTAGGCTTGGGCTCGGTATCTATCGGTGCACCATTCTTTGATATGTTGTTCTTCTGGTTAATGATCCCGTTCTCGTTCCTATTAGGTATCGGTCCACTGATCCGTTGGAAACGTGACAACCTATCTAAGCTCGTTAAACCTATGCTGATCTCAGGTGTATTCTCACTGGGCTTAAGTGCGCTAATGGTTACGATTTTGGCTGACCGTTTCAGCGGTACCGCTTTTGCCGGTTGGGTAATGGCATTCTGGATTATCTTCATGCATGGCTTTGAGCTTCATGAACGTGCGACACACCGTCATACATTCCTGAAAGGCCTGACTAAGCTACCTCGTAGCCACTGGGCGATGATGTGTGGTCACATTGGTTTGGCCGTGACAGTGATTGGTATTGCGATGGTGCAAAACTACAGCATCGAACGTGACGTACGCTTAGCACCAGGTGAAAGCTACCAACTTGAAGAGTACAGCTTCCTGTTTACAGGAGTTCGTGACAAAGATGGCCCTAACTACGATGGTTACATTGCTGACTTTGAAATTACCAAAGAAGGCAAATACATCAACACGCTTCACGCTGAAAAACGTTTCTACACAACCGCTAAGTCGATGATGACAGAAGCGGCGATTGATCGTGGCGTAACGCGCGACCTTTACATCGCAATGGGTGAGCGTTTAGACGACAATAAATCTTGGGCTGTGCGTATCTACTACAAACCATTTGTACGTTGGATCTGGGCTGGTTCTCTGATTATGTCGATTGGTGGTGTTATTGCTATCAGTGACCGTCGTTACCGCTTCCGTAAGCCAACGAAAAAGTCTACTAAAGAGCAGGAGGCTTAATTCGAATGAACAAGAAGATTTTATTCATTCCATTGATTGCGTTCATGGTTCTAGCTGGAATCTTTGCGACTCAATTGATGCGTAACCAGTCGGGTGATGACCCGACTAAACTTGAATCGGTATTGATTGGTAAGCCAGTACCTGAGTTCGGTTTAGAAGACTTAGAGCAACCGGGTAAGTTCCATGATCAAGCTATCTTTAAAGGTGAGCCACTGCTTCTAAATGTGTGGGCGACTTGGTGTCCTACTTGTTATGCAGAGCACTCTTACTTGAATAAGTTAGCGGGTCAAGGCGTTAAGATTATTGGCCTTAACTACAAAGATGATCGCAATAAAGCGGTAGGTTGGTTAAAAGAGCTGGGCAATCCATACTTGATCAGCCTGTTCGATGGTAACGGCATGCTAGGTCTTGACCTTGGTGTGTATGGCGCTCCAGAGACTTTCCTCATTGATGCTAACGGCGTAGTTCGTTATCGCCATGTTGGTGACGTGAACCCAACTAACTGGGCATCGACGCTTGAGCCGATGTACCAAGAGTTGTTGGAGGAAGCGAAATGATTAAGAAGACACTGATTGCTCTATTCGCTACATTTGCTATTTCGGCGACTGTTTCTGCTGCGCCTATCGAATTTCATGAATTTGATACCGTTGCTCAAGAGCAGCAGTTCAAAGAGCTAAGCAACACGCTGCGTTGCCCTAAATGTCAGAACAACACCATTGGTGATTCGAACGCAGAGCTTGCGGTTGATTTACGCCAAAAAGTGTATGAAATGACAAAAGATGGCAAGTCGAAGCAAGACATCATTGATTACATGATTGCTCGCTACGGTAACTTTGTTACTTACAACCCACCACTCACATTAGCCACATCAATCCTTTGGGTTGGTCCGTTTGCGGTAGTCGTGTTTGGTTTCGGTTTGATCATTTTACGAAGCCGAAAGTCAAAGTCGAAAGCAGTAGAGTCAGATAAAGACTGGGATGCAGACAAAGAAGCTCGTTTAAAAGCGTTACTCGATGAAGAGAACGACGGAGATAAGAAGTAATGACTCTATTTTGGATTTCTACCATTATCCTTTCGCTAGCAGCTATTTTCTTAATTGTTCTGCCCTTCATAAATAAGAAGGCGAACAATGATGAAATGCTTCGCGACGAGTTGAACAAAGCATTCTATAAAGATCGTCTCGTTGAGCTCGAAGTAGAAGCAGAAGAAGGCCTTGTTGATAACCAACAAGAGCTGATCGCTGATTTGAAACAGTCTCTACTTGATGATGTACCTGCGCAGAAAGAGATGAAGAAGACCCAAATCTCAACATTGGGCGTCGTAGTACCATCTATTGTCCTAGTCGTGGTTGTTACATATGGTATGTACTTTCAGTTTGGTGCTCTGGATAAAGTCCAACACTGGCAAGAAGTGAGTTCAAACCTTCCTGAGTTGTCTAAAAAGCTAATGTCATCGGAAGGTGGTGCATTAACGGATGATGAACTAGAAGATTTGACTCTGGCACTTCGTACTCGTCTGCACTATCAACCAAAAGATTCGACAGGTTGGTTACTATTAGGTCGTATTGCATTGGCTAACCGCGACGCGGAAACTGCGAAAGATTCGATGCAAAGAGCTTACAAGCTTGAGCCAAAGAATGAAGATGTTCAGCTAGGTTATGCACAAGCATTGATGCTTTCACCTGATGATGCGGATCAAAACCAAGCTCGTTTAATTTTGAGCCGTTTGATTCAAAACGACTATGTTGATCTTCGTGTGTTCTCGTTGCTAGCGTTTGATGCGTTTGAGCGTCAAGACTACCCAGGTGCTGTTAAGTACTGGAGCATCATGCAACAGATGATTGGTCCACAAGACAGTCGCTATGAAATGTTGTCGCGCAGTATTGAAAGTGCACAGAAGAAAATGGGCAATGCTATGGGCGTTGACCAAGGTAAAACTGTTGCTGTAACGCTTGAATTATCTGGTGATGTGAATGCTGCCCCTAGTTCAGTGTTAGTTGTATCAGTGCACAGAGCTGACGGCTCACCAATGCCGATTGCTGCGGCTCGTTATCCGCTAGGAACTTTCCCTCGTACTGTCGTTCTTGATGATGGCAACAGCATGTTGGAAGGGCAGAAGCTGTCCAGCCTTGAAACTCTAATGGTTAGAGCTAGGCTTGATACAGATGGTAACGTTTCAACTCGAGACGGTGATTGGTACGGTGAAAGTGAAGTGGTTGAACTGGGTGCCCCAGTTACCATTGATATCAACAAGCAATATTAATCATTACTTTGCATAGGTGTTAGCTATTCCGATTTATTAAAAAACGGTATAGACTTACGCAACCAATTGAGGCCAGCGATTGCTGGCCTTTTTTATTATTCCTTATGGAAAAGGTGATATGTCTATCAGTGTTTTAAGACTTTCGAGTTTACTCTTCATCGCAAGCTTAACGGTAGGTTGTTCGAGCGTACCAGATGAAAGCAATGGCGGTGATAATTTCGAAACCTCTGAATATGTCGAAGAGTCCCATCCGAACGACCCTTTTGAAGGTTTCAACCGAGCGATATGGGATATCAACTACGAGTATCTCGACCCTTATTTGGTTCGACCTGTTTCTCTTGCCTATGTTGACTATACCCCTGTACCAATTCGCTCTGGTATTTCCAATTTTTTAGCCAACTTAGATGAGCCATCAAGTATGCTAAATAATCTCATTATGGGTAATGGTGGGAAAGCGCTCGATCATTTCAATCGTTTTTGGATTAACTCTACCTTTGGTCTTCTTGGTCTGATTGATATTGCTAGCGAAGCGGGGATCACCAAATATGACGAAAAGTCGTTTTCTGATGCGATTGGTCATTATGGGGTAGGGAATGGACCGTATTTTATGCTGCCGGGATATGGCCCTGTGACGACCCGACAAGTAACAGAGCAAGTGGATAGCTTATATGTACCTTTGTCTCTGTTTACCTTTTGGGCAAAGTTAGGGAAGTGGGCCTTTGAAGGTATGGAAACACGTGCTCAGTTGGCCTCGCAAGAAGCCTTATTGGATGACTCTCCAGATCCATATGCTTTGACTCGTGATATTTACATCCAACGTCAAGATTTTAAAGCTGAGATCGAGCCAGAAGAGGTTGATCTTGAGGAAGAAGATTTCATTGATGAGTATCTCGAAGATTACTAGAGACAAAGCTTAGATAAGCAGATAAGAGAAAGGCTCGATGTTAATTCAACATCGAGCCTTTTTAATGCTTTCTACTTTTCTACCTTTCGGTAAGAAGGTAAGTAGATAATTAGGTAACTAGCCTAGAAGCGGTAGTTAGCTTGGATACCGACTAACCAGATGCTGCCTGAAACCTCGCCGTCGAAACGGCCACCAAAGGCATCCGCTCCAGGTTTTTGTTGTGTTCCTGGATCTGATTCATGCATTTTCGCGTCTTTCGCTAGAATGTAAGTGAAGCCAGCATCCAGAGTTAGCTGCTCAGACCATTGGTAGCCCGCACCGATACTTAACCAAGTACGGTCTGTTTCTGGAATCGTCGCAGTGCGGTGTTCTGTACTTACCGCTGATGTGTCATATGCGATACCAGAACGTAGTGCTAGCTTAGGCGTCATTTGGTAAGTGGTACCGATAGCAAAACGGTAGTTGTCTTCCCAGTTCTCTTGCTTGATCTCTACGCTTTTTTCGCCAGGGAAATCAGCAACAAGCTCTTTAAAGCTGCTCCAGTTTGTCCAGTTAATACTCGCGTGAACCGCTACTGTGTCTGTCAGTTGATGGAAACTTGCAAGTTCTGCTGTTGCCGGAAGAGCGAGATCCATTGAACCACTCTTGTGCGCTACTGGGTTTGTTGGGTTGAAGCCAATACCCTTAGCGTAACCTTCTAAAGTCAGGTCAACTTCTGATTTGTAGGTAAAGCCAAGGCGGTTGTCTTCATTAATATCCCAAGCGGTACCAACTTGCCAACCCCATGCTGTATCATCACCTTCCATGTATTTCAGAGTTGTTCCCACAGGTAAAGTAGAAGCAGCAGTCGCACCAAAGCTACCTTCAGCCATGATGTAACGTACACCACCACCAATAGAAACACTCTCTAGCACTTGGTATGCAGCATTCAGGTTCAGCTCCATAGTAGTCACACTTGCTTCGTTACCATGGTTTGCACCGCCGAAGTCTTTACCTAGGTCCGTTGCCATACCGTAGTTTGTGCCTGCAGCAAAACCCAACGCAAATTTTTCGTTGTACTTATGAGAAGCATAAAAGTTTGGAATAAAAGCACTGTGCGCGAAGTCACTAGAGTTTGATGCTGTTGTACCACTGCGAGTTGTAGAAGTCCCTTCAATATCAATATTTGGGTCAACGTAGATACCACCAACAGAAACCTGTGTGCCTTCTAGGTAAGTCAGCATAGCAGGGTTACGCCATTGCGCGTCTGCACCGTCAGCCATTGCTGCTTCACCAGCGTAAGCACGGCCTAAGCCTGTTGCTGAGTATTCTGCTAGTTGAAAACCTGCCGCGTTAGTTACGGTAGAAGTCGAAAGTAATCCAACTGCCACTGCAGCAGATAGAAGAGTTTTATTCATTTTCATTATTATGTTCACTGAATCATAAGTATTTAGTGGCGTGATTCTACTTTTAGAGTTATTACTTTAAAAATGAAATTCGAATAAAACAGTGTTTTAGGGATTAAATGAGCAAATGTGTTTAATTATTAGAGAAATCATCTAAATGTTTCGGCTGTGTTGCGAAGTTTGAGCGTACACCTGTAGCTGTATATTTGCTCTGCAGGCTACAGTTGTAAGCTTAAATTTAGGTTGGTCAGTGGTTTAGGAAAACAAAAAAGGGTCGCACAATGCGACCCTTTGGGATTATAGCTAACTTTATATTAGAAGCTGCGGCTGTACTGAAGACCTAATAGGATTGCATCAGCATGTGTCGTCGCTGTTAGTGGCGTACCTGAAGAGGTTTCTGAAACCTTCACATCGTCACCTAACAAGTATGTAAAGCCGAAGTCTACGTTTGAAGCGGTATCAATGTGGTAAGTGAAACCAGCAGAGAACCACTGACGGTCTGAATCCGGAACAGAGATAGATGTCAGTTCGTCTTGCGCACTGGTGTCATACATGTAACCGGTACGTAGTGTCCACGTATCGTTTAGGTAGTAAGTACCACCAATTGCGTAGTGCCAACCATCTTGCCATTTGTATTCCTTATTGTAAGCGCCTTTGATCGCACCTTGAGATAGGTTTTGGAATTCGATCTGGTCGAAATCACCCCAGCCGATCCACTGTACAGAGTAGTGAACTGCGAACTTAGTATCTTCAATTTTGTGGAAACCAGAGAATTCAGCGATGTCTGGTAGTGGTAGCGTGATTTCTTGGCCCTTGTCATCTTTAGCGGTGATTTCAGGGCTGTAACGGTAAGATAGACCAAAACGGTTGTTTTCATCTAGCTCATAAACAGTACCAACGTTAAAGCCAACAGCCCAACCATCAGCTTTGTCGACGTTTAATAAAGGAGTGCCTGCTGGTGGAATTCCCTTAGATGCATCTCCAGGGCCAAAACCAGCGCCAGCGGTACGTTTCATCGTACCTTGACCATAAATAAGGTCTAAACCTGCACCGAAGCTCCATTGGTCGTCTAGTCGGTAAGATCCTGCAAGACCAAAGTTGACGCTCTTAACATCCGTTAAGCCACCGTATTCAGCTGCCGGGTAGTTGTTGTCAAACTCTGTTTTAGTACCGAAGTTTGAGTAGGCATTGATACCCCAAGCAAATTTATCATTTACTGGAACGATTAAGTGGATGTTAGGCGCGATTGATGTGTCACCTACATCATCAGTATTATTTACCGGAACTTTGCCACCAACGTAGTTAACGTCGTTGACTTCAATCATTGAAGTGATGCTTTCAAAACCAAGAGATAGCTCAGTTTTATCAAATAGTGCCATTGCTGCAGGGTTACGTGCCATTACTGACGCGTTATCTGCGATTACTGCATCACCAGCAAAAGCACGGCCGATGCCGGTTGCTGATTGTGCGTTAAGTTGGAAACCTGCTGCCATCGCTTGCGAAGATGCCAGTGTGATTGTTACTGCTAAAAGAGACTTTTTAAACAGACGCGTGTTGTTGGTAGTCATTCATTTATTCCTTTATATATCCGCCTCTACAGGGCGATTAATTTGAGCAATTGCTCAATGTTGGCTGATCCTATTCGGAAGTATACGATATACAAATCCGACCATTGGAAATTTTGAGGGTAAAATTATGGAAATGACGCCTATCTGGCACGAAAATGGAGAGAAATGCTGTTTTTTAGAGTTTTAACTCTAGAGGTATTGGTGTGGTGAATGGTTTTGCGATTTATTGATAAATAAAGCCCAGCAATATCAGTGATATGCTTGCTGGGCCTTTTGTTACGGGGCTTTGAGAGCAAATTAGCTCATTGGTTTGATCATTTTTGTCAGCTTTTCGGCGATTTTAGAGACATCCTCGCCATCTTCCCCTACAAGGATCAAACTGCTGCCATCGATCGGTGTTACCGAGCCTGACATGCCTTTTTCATCAAAGTCGATAGACTTGTCAGTCGGAATGCCAGTTAAAAACAGCGTGACTTTGCCTTTTTCGCCTTGGAAAACCATGTGCATTGCGTTGGATTTGCCAAAACCACAGTGGTTCAGGTAATAGACGTGGTAAGGGAAGGCTTCATCAAACTGAAAAGCAAACGGGTTCATTTTTGCGTTGATTTGTTGAGATGATACATTTTCATCAAGTGCACTAACGAAGCTCTTTTCATCAACAACATGTTTCATTGCAGTATCCGCCAAGCTTGCTTGAGCTGGAGATACCAACGCGTTGCTCCAGTTGACTTGACCAACCAATAAACCTGCAACGAATGCCACAGAAGCAGCCATTGCCATCGCTCGTCGAGCAAACGTAGGCCTTACTACTTTGCTCTCTTCGCTTGAGGTCTGATTGAATAGGATACGATCTGCCAGATCGTCTGGCACATCCACATTCAATGCTGAATGGATTTGCTTATCAAGTGATAGTACATCGTCTAAGAAATTACTATTGGCTTCACTATTCGCTGCTGCATCAATAATGTCTTGTGTACGTTGCTTAGGTTCCGACAATACACGACGACGAAATTCCAAATCATCCATTATGTTGCCCCCTCTCTGCCTCTTCTGTATCCAGCATCTCTTTCAACTGATTTCGAGCTCTGAATAAACGTGTCATCACCGTATTTTTGTTAAGATCGAGAATATCGGCGATCTCATCACCACTAAAACCACCAATCACTTGTAAGAAGAGGGGTTCACGGTATTCGATTTCAAGTTTCATGATCTGCGCTTGCAACCATTGGTGTTGATGATGTGGGTCATCACTGATGCTAGCATCGTTACCATGATCGTCGATATCAACCAGATCAAATTGTTTGCGTTCAAAACGTCGAGCATTCTCGCGGCGCAAGATAGTAATCAGCCATGACTTTGCGGCTTTTTCATCTTGTAGGCTATCGAGTGACTTCCATGCACGAAGGCAAGTTTCTTGAACTAAATCTTCGGCAATGCTTTTGTCTTTGCATAGCCAATAGGCATAGCGAAAGAGGTCACGATGATAGGCGCGCACGAGTGCTTCGTATTTTCTTTGTTTGTCCATATCAGAGTTGACCGGACGCTTGGCTGTTTTCTTTCCAAACATTTTTATTATTGACACACGAGCCTCCATAATTGCTCTGCGTATAGCTGTCTTCTATACGTTGTGCTTCGTTACATATGCTGTTTCGTTTTTAGGGCTAACGTCGGCAGGAAGTCGTAAAATCACATTAAAATTGATCTACTTCAAAATTTAAGCCCTCGAAAACGCTATAGTACACCTTGTCGTCTAGTTAGTCATTCGTGGCTAGCATGTTGAGCAAGACGACACTTCCTTTTGAAGGCTGACTTTACTTTCTCCTAATCAGGAAACTGATTATTTCAATTGGCGTTAAGTTAATTGCTTTATATACATTCCGACCACACAGTTTTGTGTGGTTTTTTTTTGCCTCAAGAAAACCATTCCTTACATAGCGATAACAGCTTTGCTTGCAATAGTTTAGTATCTTACGACAACCTTTCCCTCAAAAAGGTTCGCCTGAATGTTCAGTTAGATTTTCAAGCAGTGGGGTACTCGTATCACGTTTATTTAAACGCCTGTTTGATTTAATTAACAACTTGTTTACAATGATTCAGGTCAGACCTCTTAACCTTAAGGAGAAACCATGGGCAAACAGGAAGTCAAAACGCGTTCTGGAGAACGTGTTGCCGTTGTCGCTGGACTACGAACCCCATTCGCTCGTCAGAGCTCAGAATTTAGCCAAGTGCCTGCGGTTGACCTAGGCAAAATGGTGGTGAGCGAAATGCTTGCAAGAACTGATGTCGATCCTGCGCTTATCGAACAAGTCGTGTTCGGGCAAGTAGTGCAAATGCCAGAAGCACCGAACATTGCACGTGAAATCGTGCTGGGTACAGGCATGGACATTAATACTGATGCCTACAGTGTGACGCGAGCATGTGCGACTAGCTTCCAAGCTGCAGTCAACGTGACCGAGAGCATTATGGCTGGCACGATTGATGTTGGTATTGCGGGCGGCGCGGATTCTTCTTCTGTATTGCCAATCGGTGTTTCGAAAAAGTTAGCGGCGAACTTATTAGCACTGAGTAAAACGAAAACCATAGGTCAAAAACTGAAGATTCTTAAAACATTTTCAGTCAAAGATTTGATGCCAGTACCACCAGCAGTCGCAGAATACTCGACAGGTTTGTCTATGGGACAAACTGCTGAGCAGATGGCTAAGACACATGGTATTACTCGCGAAGCTCAAGATGCACTTGCTCACCGTTCTCACTCTTTGGCTTCTCAAGCATGGAAAGAAGGCAAGATTAAAGACGAAGTGATGACGGCATTCCCCGCGCCTTATAAAAAGTACCTAGCAGAAGACAACAACATTCGCCACGACTCAACGGTTGAAGGTTACGCTAAATTGCGCCCTGCATTCGACAGACAATACGGCAGTGTAACGGCAGCCAATGCCACGCCTCTTACCGATGGCGGTGCCGCAGTGATGTTGATGCGCGAAGGAAAAGCGAAAGAGCTAGGCTTAGAAGTGCTTGGTTACATTCGTGGTTACGCGTTCTCAGCGATTGGTGTTGAAACGGATATGCTGATGGGGCCGACGTACGCGACCTCTCAAGTATTGAAGAACACAGGACTAGAATTATCAGACCTAACACTTATCGAGATGCACGAAGCGTTTGCAGCTCAAGTTCTGGCTAACGTCAAAATGTTCGCAAGCGATGAATTTGCTCAGAAGAATCTTGGCCGTGACAAAGCGATCGGTGAGATTGATATGGAGAAGTTCAACGTGCTGGGTAGCTCAATTGCTTACGGACACCCGTTTGCAGCGACTGGCGCGCGTATGATGACTCAGACACTGCGTGAACTTAAACGTCGTGGTGGTGGCCTAGCATTGAATACTGCTTGTGCGGCTGGTGGCTTAGGTGCAGCAATGATCTTGGAGGTGGAATAATGTCTACGACTCTTGATGTGAAAAAAGAAAAGAAAGCAGTCAAAAAAACGGGTTCAAAGCCAGTGACTGTATCTAAAAGTGATAAGACGGTTTCAAATGATGAAGCCGTAAAACCGGCGACCGCGTTTTCTTTAACTATCGATGACCAAGATATTGCATGGCTTGCGATCGATGTACCAAACGAAAAAATGAACACGCTACAAGCGGCATTTGCCGAAGAAATGAAAGCAATCTTCGAGCAGTTGAAGGAAAAGCAAAGCCGAGTTAAAGGCTTAATCGTTCATTCATTGAAGCCAGATAATTTTATTGCTGGCGCTGACGTACGAATGCTTGATGCTTGCAAGACAGCAGATGAAGCGCAATCTCTTGCTCGTCAGGGGCAGGAGATGTTCCAAGCACTTTCTGATTTGCCTTATCCTGTTGTTGCAGCGATTCACGGCCCATGTTTAGGTGGTGGCTTAGAGCTGGCACTATCGTGTGATTACCGCGTATGTACTGATTCAGATAAGACTCGCTTAGGTCTGCCAGAAGTCCAACTTGGTCTGTTACCAGGATCTGGTGGTACGCAACGTCTTCCTCGTCTTATCGGTTTACTGCCTTCTCTTGACCTTATTCTTACGGGTAAGCAACTGCGCGCTAAAAAAGCGAAATCGCTAGGTGTCGTGGATGCTTGTGTGCCAGAAACTATCTTGCTGGAAGTGGCTAAGAGCTTTGTTGAAAAGAACTCAGGCGGGAAAAAAGGTAAGCGCTTGGCGTCTAAAAGCCAAGCTTCGGCCAAAGAAAAACTAATTTCACGTACGGGTCTTGGTCGCAAGGTTATTTTTGAACAGGCTTCAAAGAAGACCAATCAGAAAACACGCGGTAATTACCCAGCCGCTGATGCGATTCTTGATGTGATTCGTTATGGCTTAGAGAACGGCTTTGATAAAGGTCTTCAGTACGAAGCGAAGCGTTTCTCTGAATTGGTGATGACCGCAGAATCCAAAGCCCTTCGTTCGATTTTCTTTGCAACGACTGAAATGAAAAAAGAACACGGCGCAGACGCAGAACCGAAAGCGGTTAAGCGTGTTGGTGTGCTAGGTGGCGGTCTAATGGGCGCTGGTATCAGCCACGTCAGTGTTGCTAAAGCGAAAGTACCGGTTCGTATTAAAGATGTGTCTAATGAAGGTGTGCTCAATGCACTTAACTACAATTACAAGTTGTTCGATAAGCAACGTAAACGTCGTATTCTGAGCCGAGCTGGCCTTGAGAGTAAGATGTTACAACTGTCTGGTGGCATCGACTTTACGAGTTTTAACCACACGGATGTGGTGATTGAAGCGGTATTTGAAGATCTCGACCTTAAGCAATCAATGGTTGCAGACATTGAAGCCAATGCCAAGTCAGAGACTATCTTTGCGACCAACACGTCTTCACTGCCAATCCATAAGATTGCAGAGAAGGCGCAGCGACCAGAAAACGTAGTCGGTCTTCACTACTTCAGCCCAGCAGAAAAAATGCCACTGGTTGAAGTTATTCCTCATGAAACAACGTCAGAAGAGACGATTTCGACGGTTGTTGCATTAGCGAAGAAGCAAGGTAAAACACCGATTGTTGTTAAAGATACGGCTGGCTTCTACGTAAACCGTATTCTTGCTCCATACATGAATGAAGCTGCGCATCTGTTATTGGCAAATGAGCCGATTGAAAAGCTCGACAGCACGTTGCTGGACTTTGGTTTCCCGGTTGGCCCAATTACTTTGTTAGACGAAGTCGGTGTTGATATCGGTGCGAAGATCATCCCGACTCTAGTTAATGAATTAGGCGAACGTTTCCAAGGCCCTGATGTGTTCGACATTCTTTTGAATGACAACCGTAAAGGCCGTAAGAGTGGCAAAGGTTTCTACACTTACAAAGGTAAGAAGAAGGAAGTCGATAAGTCAGTTTACAAACTGCTTAAGCTGCAACCTGAACCTAAGCTAAGCGATAACGACATCGCAATGCGTTGTGTGTTACCGATGCTCAACGAAGCGGTTCGTTGTTTGGATGATGGCATTATCCGTAGCCCTAGAGATGGCGATATTGGTGCTATTTTCGGTATCGGCTTCCCGCCATTCCTAGGTGGTCCGTTCCGTTATATGGATCAAATCGGTATTAAGTCACTGGTAGAGATGATGAACGACTTCGCTAAGAAGTACGGTGATCGTTTTGCGCCATGTGATGGCCTACTGACACGTGCTGGATTGGATGAGTCTTTTTATAAGTAACTCTTTCGATTAGTAACTTTCTAGCACTTTGATTATAAAGCCCGTATCAAGCAATTGATGCGGGCTTCATTTTTATGGGAGTATTCGAGAGGCAGGAGATTCCCGATTCAGTCGCTCCTCCTTCTCGGGAATGACGATTGAGATGTAACAAGTAAGCTATTGTGTTGATTAGGAAGGTGGTCAACACACCTCAATCAAAACTACCGTCATCTCCTAAAGCGACGAAGGAGCGTAATAGGAGATCTGCTCTTGTGCTGCATTCAATAAAAAAGGTTGATGCTTTCACATCAACCTTCTGATCTTTTTACTAAGAACGACTAACCAAGCTCACAGTCTTTAGGACGCAACTGAAACTCATCAATTGAGCCAATCTCCACACCTGCTGACAACTTCTCTTCTTCATTATGAGCGTTGCCGTGGGCATGCATAATCAGACGATTCGCTGTACGAGGTTTAAGTTGGCTAACCACAAAGCGCATCATGTCTGAGCGAGTCAGACCTTTGAGCTCTTCTAACACGCGATCCCTCTGATTGAATTCCAAATCCTTATTGCCTATCGCAACCCATAAGCGTTGAGCACGACCACGCAAGGTGGTATCTGGCGTTGAAATTTGATTCCAAAGACCGCGTTTACTGCTGTGCCATTGATAGTCGTTAAGCTCTAGCAATACCATGTAAAAGGCATTGAGGAACTCGTCTATGGAAGCCAACAGATCTGCTGGGGCTGCATTAGGCGATTGCACATACAACACAATACCTGGGTGTCGGTTCAATGGCATATTACCAGTGCCGACCATATAGCCTAGCTGTTGCTTAGTACGAATCTCGTGGAAGAAAGTGGCTGACATCAAGTGGTTGGCCAATGAATACAGTGCAATATTTGTAGGTGATATATCTGAACATTGGTAGTAAACCACAATGGCTGAGTCATCTTGATTACAGACCACTTCGCGTTGGAAACTACCGTTATCACCCAGCATGATTAAAGGGCGCAGTGACTCTTCGTAAGCCTGATCTTGAACACGCAGGGCATCTTTTAGCGTTTCAGCCATCTTGTTCGCATCGGCTTTTTTCCAGTCACCATACACAAACATTTCGACATGCAGTTCGGCCAAAATAGCTTGAACAAAAGAAGAAAGCTCGTCGACTTCTATTGTTTCCAGCGCTTCAATTAAAACGGAATAGGGCGGGTTGTTTGGCTGTAAGATTCCCGTCATCGCATTGAACAGCTGAGAAATAGGACGGTCTTGCGATGCGTTATTCCAGTTTCTGAGCAATTGATGCTTAATCGTTTCGAATCGTGTTGAACTAAAGTCGCGTGCTTGGAAACGTTCAAGAATCATATTGAGCAGCTGTGGCTGTTTCTCGCTAAATCCAGATAGAGTAAGTGTGACACCACCTTGATGGGTATACATGTTGTAGCCCATGCCAGCAATCTCAGCTTGATACGTATCTTTTTCAAGCGAGTCTAAGAACATCTCTACACACAAGCGTGTTTTAACGATGTTTCTCGGGGTGGCAACTGAGTGTGGGCTATCTATAGCGATATACACCACACCTTTTGGAACTCGAAATTGATGGTCTTGGAGGTGCCATAACTTAAAGCCGTCCAGCTCTTCTAACAGTTGTGGGTGCTTAGCGTCACCTTCGAGCTCTGCAGGGTCTAAGTCGTAGCAAATAAATGGGTTTTTGCTTGGGAGCTCAAACTGCCAGCCGGGGTTAATGCATGTAAAGCATTGAACTTGCTCAGCGCTAAATGGTGTGAGCGAATAGGGCGTAAAGTACCATTTCGCTTCTCTGTCATATTCGAACCCTTGAGCAACAATGGTGACCCGCATGTTGTCGACGGTTAAGTAAGGAAGCAGAGAACGTTGTAACTCTTCGTCGAAATGCGACATTTTGTAATCGCCATACACTACATCTTGCTCTTGGTAATGCTGCATGTTGATAACGAGATGGCTGACGACATCAAGTGGTCTTGAGGGCTCTTGAAAGCGGAAGGCTGATTCCAAAACAGCCCGTTTTTCGAGGTAACGCCACTCTTCAATACCTTGTTGTTCAATCAACTTAATGTACTGGAACCCCGCTTGGATGATGTTATCGGTTTTGGTTAAACCTTCGATGGTTAATGAGCAACTGACTGTGAAATCACGATAGTTACTGCCACTTGCGCCGCCACCTGCGGAGAGGGAAGTAATCCAGCCTTTCTCTTTGAGTTGCATCATCAAACTGCCTTCGCCTTCGTAACCGATAAGGTGTGCAAAGAACGATAATGGTTTAATACCGTAGTGTTCATCCATGCTTGGCATTGGGAAGGTTAAGATAAGTTTGCGCACTTCTTTGATCGGTTTAACGTGTACTTGTACCCCCGTGCTTAATTCGCCAACAATCGGTACTTCAACCTTCTTGCCTTGTAGTTGGTGGTTGGTAATCGAGCTAAAACGCTCCTCAACCCAACTTTGCATCTCGTCTAATGATTGATTACTAGACAGCGTCAGTGTCATTAAGTCTGAAGAGTACTGCTGCTGGTGGAAAGCCAAGATCTCTTGTCGAATCGTCTCGCCGTTTCGGTCACCCAACGTATCGATATTACCGACAGAAAACTTCGAGAATGGGTGATTGTTATTCACCAGCTCTTTGGTCACTTGGTACAAGCGTCGCGAGTCGTCGTTGAGTTTCATTTTATACTCTGAATCAACGGCTTGGCGTTCTTTGTCTAAGGCTTCTTCGTTGAACAGGGGGGCAGTAAAAAATTGGCTGAAGCGATCGAGTGCATTTTCAAAGGCATTCAATTCAACATCAAAAAAGAAGCAGGTGTGTTCGGTTCCTGTCCATGCGTTGTTGCTACCGCCATGCTGGCTGATAAAACTTTGGAACTCTCCGACCTTTGGATACTTTTCAGTTCCCAAAAATAGCATATGCTCTAAGTAGTGAGCTAAACCCTCTCGGTCTGTAGGGTCATCAAAATGCCCGACATTAACGGCGAGTGCGGCTGCAGCTTTTTGAGCGTTCTGATCGTGAACTAACAGTACTCTCAACCCGTTATCTAATGTTAAGTAACGGTATTGATGTTCATCATTAGGGCTTAAATGCACAGATGCATCTCCAGAGAAGGTGGTTTTTAAATTATGTACGCGATGATTTAAGGTGCAAACCTCGCGATCATATTTTGGGATATGAAGTGCTTTTTGGCGACTTCTAAATCACTTTTATCGATTTTTATCAGTGATTTATTTTCTTTTAATAAGATTGTTAAGAAAGTCGAACTCTTTAGCAAGTGACTTGATATAATTATTTATATAGACTGCGGTTTCTCTAGTTTGAGAGCCAAACGCTAAGTAGCGTATCGCTGATATGGGATATATCGACTTTCGAAATGTTACGTAGACAGGACTGAACATGAAAATATTCATAATGCGCCACGGTGAAGCAGAACATTTTGCTAACTCGGATGCAGAACGAGCGTTAACGAAGCGCGGTAAAATGGCGTCTCTTGCGGTAGCACAAGCTGCAAATGAGCAAGGGTTTAGCCAGTTCGATAAAGTGCTTGTGAGCCCATACTTGAGGGCACAAGAAACGTGGTTAGAAATCTCTCAAGCGTTTTCTGGAAAGAAAGTAGAAACCTGTGATGATATTACGCCTTACGGAATGTCTGACGATGTGTTTGATTTGACCATAGCAATGGCTGAAGTAGAAAAGCTAGAGACCATTTTATTTGTTTCTCATTTACCTCTAGTGGGCTATTTAACGGCTGAATTTGCGACGGGCATGGCGCCACCTATGTTCCCAACCTCAGGGCTCGCGTGTATTGAATTCGACCTTGAAAAACAAAAAGGCGAGTTACTTTGGAACATCAATCCATAGCTGAGACCGTTTTCTCAAGATAAATTTAAGGGCATCTCATGATTATTGAGATGCCCTTTGTTGTTTCTAACGGATTATTTCGACCAAACGACAAGGTGCTGGACGTACTTTTTAGAATAAAGAGCAAGTCGATGGCTATTTATCTGGGATAGCAAGTAAAACCAGTAGCGCCCCATGGCCACCGAACTCTAAAGGTGCTTGGTGAAAAGCCATCACATCTGGGTGCTGTGCTAACCACAAAGGCACTTTCTGTTTAAGGATGTGTTTACCAATGCCGTGCTGTACACAGGCACAAGCTACGCTCTCTTTAACGCAGTGCGCAATCATCGCGCCAAGTTCACGTTTGGCTTCTTGCTGCGTCATACCGTGCATATCAAGATATACATCCGGTACATAGACACCACGACGTAAGCGCTTCACCTCATATTTAGAGACATCATCGCGCGCATAACGTGTAGGCCCCTCTTCGCTAAGATGCGGAATGAACTCATCCGAGAAATAAAACTCGCTATCACTGGCTTGTCTTGCCGTTCGAGTAATTTCTTTTTGCTTGGCATTTCTTTTTGGCTGCTGGACTATGGTATCCTGTTGCAACTTTTTAACGCCCTTTACTGCATCGTTGAACAGGGCGAAATCGTCATCGAAGTCGGTGTCTTTTTTGCTCATCAGGTTATGAATTCTAATTAGAAACGTAATTAGCAGTATTGTAGCGCTTTTCGGAGACAATTTTGGATAAGATTTTTGTAGAAGAAGCGGTATCAGAACTACACACGCTTCAAGATGTGATTCGTTGGACTGTTAGTCGCTTTAACGCAGCGGGCCTATTTTATGGTCACGGCACTGATAACGCGTGGGATGAGGCGGTACAACTAATTTTACCTACTCTTTATCTACCGATTGATGTTCCTTCGCATGTGATGAACTCTCGTCTAACAAGTAGCGAACGTCTGCGTATTGTTGAGCGCGTAATCAAGCGTATCAATGAGCGTACACCAACGGCTTACTTAACCAATAAAGCTTGGTTCTGTGGCCTTGAGTTCTTCGTTGATGAGCGCGTTCTTGTGCCTCGCTCTCCAATTGGTGAGCTGATCGAAGCTCAATTCCAACCTTGGTTAATTGAAGAGCCAACTCGCATCATGGATATGTGTACGGGTAGTGGTTGTATTGCTATTGCTTGTGCTCATGCATTCCCTGACGCAGAAGTAGATGCGATTGATATCTCTACAGACGCACTGCAAGTTGCAGAGCAGAACGTTCAAGATCACGGCATGGAGCAGCAAGTGTTCCCAATCCGTTCAGATCTTTTCCGTGACTTGCCAAAAGAGAAATACAACCTGATCGTATCTAACCCACCTTACGTGGACGAAGAAGATATGAACAGCCTGCCAGATGAGTTTACTCACGAGCCAGAACTTGGCCTAGCAGCGGGTACAGACGGTCTGAAATTGGTTCGTCGTATCTTAGCTAACGCACCTGACTACCTAACTGACGACGGTATTCTTATCTGTGAAGTGGGCAACTCAATGGTTCACATGATGGATCAGTACCCAGAGATTCCATTCACTTGGATTGAATTCTCTAACGGTGGTCATGGCGTATTCATGATCACTCGTGAGCAGCTTGTTGCTTGCGCGGATGAGTTCTCTATCTACAAAGACTAGGTTACTGTTAGTCGTTAGCTTAGAGATTAGGCTGGAAACTTAAGGTTAGAACCTGATAAGACGTTCTATTTGAAACGTTTGAATTTAAACGCCATGCAGTAATGCATGGCGTTTTTTATTGCCGAAATTTAATGGATAAGTAAGCAACACAGAGTGAACGTGCTCAATATTTAGTTGCTTAATATGAATAGCTACCACATATTGGTGCTCAATATTTAGTCGTTTTAGTGAGTTAAGGAGAATTCGCGATGACCTTTGATACATGGATTTATTATTTGCTAGCGGTGTTGATCTTAACGGCATCACCAGGGCCAAGCTCTTTGTTGTGCATGACTAAGGGTGTGCAATCTGGCTTTAAGTTATCGATATTTACCGCCTTGGGTAGCGTGACTGCCATTACCGGAATCCTTACGTTATCTTTTACCGGTTTAGGGGTGATCATTGCTTCGTCAGAAGTGGTGTTTAATATCATTAAGTGGACGGGGGCTGCTTACCTTATTTATCTCGGTTGGAAGTCGCTACGGTCGAGTCAGCAAGATTACGACAAGTTATCGAATCAACAAGCAGGCTCTCAACCTGTTAAAGAAAGCGCTGCACAGCATTATGTCAGTGGCTTTATTGTTGGTGCGAGTAACCCAAAAGCTATCCTGTTTTTTACCGCACTTTTTCCTCAGTTTATTGACCCATCGATAGCGCTATTTCCTCAATTTTTGGTGTTCGCTTTGACCTTCGTTGTGATGGAATTGTCTTGGTTACTGGTTTATGCCTACCTAGGTGCGAAATCATCAAATTGGTTGTTTGCTAAAGGTAGAGCCAAGGTTTTTAATCGTGTGACTGGTGGTGTCTTTATCGGTGCTGGGGCGCTGCTTTCTACTACAAGCAGAGCGTAATTTTCAATTTATCAAAGGCCTGAATAGTTACAGAAAATTATTCAGGCTGTAATAAAAGGTTAATATTAATGTGCTTGCTGATATCGGCATAAAGTCGATATATTGGTGTTACACCATCACATTCTCAGGAGAGATATATGCAGCATCAAGAAATGATTCAACACAGTAATTTTGGCGTAATCAGTCGTACTTGGATTTTCTCTACCCTTTCTCTTCTGGGTATTCTTGCTCTAATGTAGTCAGCTTCATGGCTCTATATTTTCAGTTTTATTATGAATATACTTTTCAAAAAGTCTTCAAAGTTAGAACTCTTACACTCGTAAATGTGGCTTTTCTCATCAGGCTAGCCACTTAACCTTCCTCTCAGTAACCTTTTCTCTGAATAATCTCTTTGTCTGATTAACCTCTTTGTCTGATTAACCCCCTTTATCTCAATAGACTCACTGCATAACCTGATCTGAAGTTGTTATCAAACTGTGATAATCTTAAGTCATCTTTTATCTACAGTGTATCTCTCATGTCTGTCTGGGATTCTATTTCATTTAACAATCGATTTACTGCATTACCTCGACTGTTCTATACCCCAATTCAACCTACACCGTTAAACAATGTCCAATGGCTCGCATGGAACCATAACCTTGCGAATGAACTCGGCTTTCCGTCATTTGAATGCACTTCCGAGGAGTTGCTTGAGACGTTATCAGGCAATGTTGAACCTGAGCAATTTTCGCCTGTAGCAATGAAATACGCAGGCCACCAGTTTGGCTCTTATAACCCTGATTTAGGTGATGGAAGAGGGCTGTTATTAGCGCAAGTTGTCGCTAAAAATGGCGAAACGTTCGATTTACACCTGAAAGGTGCGGGTAAAACCCCTTATTCACGTATGGGCGATGGCCGTGCTGTTATTCGATCAACCGTTCGTGAGTACTTATGTAGCGAAGCGATGGCAGGGCTTAACATTCCAACCACTCGCGCATTGGCGATGATGATTAGCGATACACCCGTTTATCGAGAGAAGCAAGAGTGGGGCGCATTGCTGGTGCGTGCTGCTGAGTCACATATTCGTTTCGGTCACTTTGAACATCTGTTTTATACCAATCAGTTGGCTGAGCATAAGTTGCTGGCCGACAAAGTCATTGAATGGCACTTCCCGAAATGCCTCGATGAAGAGAAACCCTACGCTGCTATGTTTAATCAGATTGTTGATCGCACTGCGGAAATGGTCGCGCTGTGGCAAGCGAACGGTTTTGCTCATGGGGTGATGAACACCGATAACATGTCGATCATAGGGCAAACCTTCGATTATGGCCCGTTCGCCTTCTTAGATGAATATGACCCTCGCTTGATCTGTAATCACTCCGACTATCAAGGTCGTTATGCCTTTAATCAGCAGCCTAGAATTGGATTATGGAATTTGTCGGCACTGGCTCATTCTCTTTCGCCGCTGGTGGATAAAGCCGATTTAGAGGCCGCGTTAGAACAGTACGAACCACAAATGAACGGTTATTTCAGTCAGCTGATGCGCCGTAAGTTAGGATTGCTTTCGAAACACGAAGGTGACAGTCGCTTGTTTGAATCTATGTTCGAGCTGATGTCGCAAAACAAAGTCGATTACCCAAGATTCTTTAGAACGCTATCGAACCTAGATACATTGCTGCCGCAAGACGTGATTGATTTGGTTATCGACCGCGAGGCCGCAAAGCTATGGGTGGATAACTACTTGCAACGCTGTGAATTGGAAGAGAGTTCAGTGGCCGAGCGCTGTGAAAAGATGCGACAAGTAAACCCGAAATACATCCTCAGAAACTACCTAGCCCAGCTTGCGATAGATAAAGCTGAGCGCGGTGATAGCAGCGATATTGATGCACTAATGGTGGTGCTGGCAGACCCTTATGCGGAACATCCTGACTACGAACATCTTGCTGCCTTGCCGCCTGAGTGGGGCAAAGCCATGGAAATCAGCTGTTCCTCTTAACCTCCTATGATTCTTTGAGTCGCTAAGTACAGGTAGAGGTCACTAAGATGTGATCTTTATCTGTTTGTTCGTCTAACTTTACAAACATGTCAATAATCAAATAATCGGCCAGCCTATACACTATGTGAATAAGTTGTAAATTTAATAGGTTTGGGCGATGCCAACAAATACTCGAATTCTCGTGGTGGATGATGATCAAGAAATCTGCGAGCTTCTGGAAGAGTACCTCACAAAATCGGGTTTCGATGTTTCTTCGGTGGGAGATGGTGTTGAACTCGAAACTCATCTGCAAAACAATGGTTATCCAGACCTGATTCTGCTTGATGTGATGCTCCCCGGTGACGACGGTTTTACCTTGTGTCAGCGAGTCCGAAAACAATCCAATGTGCCTATCATTATGCTGACAGCGGTATCGGATGAAACCGATCAGATTATCGGCTTAGAAATTGGTGCAGATGATTACATCGCGAAGCCGTTTAGCCCTCGTCAGTTAATGGCTCGAATCAAAGCGCTATTACGCCGTGTTCAAGTGGTGGACGACAAGCCAAGTGATGCACTGCCAAAGCAGATTATTTTTGGTGATTGGACGCTCGATACGCTCGCGCATCGAATCTATCACAATGAAAGCTCAGAAGAGATGGACTTATCGGGCAGTGACTTTTCTTTGTTGATGTTGTTCTTAACTCGCCCTAACGAAGTTCTCGACCGTGACACCATCTCTTTCGCTACCAGAGGCCGTGAAGCGCTGCCTTTTGAACGTGGTATTGATGTACAGCTTAGTCGCCTGAGAAGCCGACTGGGTGACAGTGGTAAATACCCTCACTACATCAAAACCATGCGCGGTAATGGCTATATTCTTGCTGTGCCAGTTCAGTATGAACACTAAGCATGATCTACTGTTAATCAAGTAATGCTAATAAAGTATTTTCAATGAAGTATTCCGGATGAAATATCTCGTATGAACTGGATGAGTTGGTTGAAACCAAATTCGTTAGTCGCAAGAACCTTATTGTTGACGTTGTTAGCCGTTGTGATTGCTCAAGGCATCGCAACGTCTATATGGTATAGCGAATCAAAACACAAAGAGCTGGAAGGAATTCGTTCTGCCTCGTCGAGCATGGCGAACATGTTTGCTTCAACGGTGACTTTTTTCCAATCTCTACCCGTTAAATATCGTCATATCGTGCTGGATCAAATACGGAATATGGGCGGTACGCGCTTCTTCGTTTCTTTCAATAAAGAGGCTTTGATTGTCGAACCGATCCCCGATACCCGTTTAAAAACAGCCTCGATTGAAGCGATAGAAAGTGTTTTGAGTAGCAAACTCAATAAAGTGGCGTCAGTGCGGGTAGATTTTTCTCGACCTGAACCCCTTCGCTTGCTTAAAAACGACATCTACTTAAGCGATCTCCCGCGATCTTGGGCACATCATACTTTAACGTTAGAACCGCTGAATCCACCCATTCTGGTTGTACAAATCGAATTGACCAGTCACGAATGGGTATACATTGCGGCATTGTTGCCTGCTCCATATGTGAAACTCGACGATACGATTCTTGGCAGAGAGCAGGTGATCTTCTTAGTTTCTTCAACGCTTATTCTGCTGGTTCTAACTTACTTGATGATTCGTCGCCAAGTGCGTCCTCTGAAAAAGTTAGCAAGGGCGGCCAATGAGATGAGTATGGATATTCAGCAGCCTCCGCTAAACGAAGAAGGGGCGACTGAACTGGTCACCGCAACCCGAGCCTTTAATCGCATGCAGCAACGGATTCGTCGCTATGTTGCCGACCGAGAGCACCTTTTTTCTGCGATCTCCCATGACTTAAAGACACCAATAACACGTCTAAGATTGCGTGCAGAGTTGTTGGAGAGTGAAGTAAAGAAAGACAAATTCAATAAAGATCTCGATGAGCTCGAGATGATGGTCAAAGGTGCTTTGCAAGCGGTAAGAGACACCGATCTACACGAGAATAATGCCATTATTGACCTCAACGAAATGGTACTTTCTGTTATTGAATCTCATAACCAGTATCAGACAAAAGTTGAGTTTGAGCCGGTCGTCATTGAGCCACTGGTCGCGAAACCACTGGCGATTAAGCGTGTACTGACCAACTTAATTGACAACGCGGTTAAGTATGGTTCATCAGCTGTCGTGGAAGTTAGTGGTGATGAGCTTTGGGTTGTCGTGACTATTCAAGACCGTGGGAATGGCATTCCTGAAGACAAGTTAGAGATGGTTTTTGAACCCTATTTTAGGCTAGCAACGGATGATCAAGGACACGGACTTGGCCTCGGGATCTGCCGAAATATCCTGCACGGACACGGTGGAGATCTCATTATTCGCAACTCCTCTCAAGGTGGCTTGGAAGTCAAAGTCTATATCCCAACAGGCTTAGAAGTGTAGTGTAACAATCCTGTTACATTGGGCTTACCTTTTGTTTCAATCTTACCAGTCAGAATAAGTAGACTCTTTAATGAACCGGACGTCGAGTCCGCTAAACATGGAAGATAATAATGAAAATCAATAAAACCCTACTTACTCTATCTCTTCTTGCTGCCTCAACATTTTCTCAAGCTGGTGAAGTGGAAGTGCTCCACTGGTGGACTGCCGGTGGCGAAGCGAAATCCGCTGCCGTACTGAAAGAGATGATTGAACAACAAGGCCATACTTGGAAAGACTTCGCAGTTGCTGGTGGCGGCGGTGAAAGTGCGATGACTGTTTTGAAAACGCGAGCAGTATCGGGCAATCCACCTTCTGCAGCGCAGATTAAAGGTCATGATATTCAGGAGTGGGGTGGTTTAGGTTTTCTAACGTCTCTCGATGCGACTGCTAAACAAGAACAATGGGATGAACTACTACCAGAAGTAGTGACTAAAGTGATGAAGTGGGATGGTGAATATGTGGCAGTTCCTGTCAACGTTCACCGTGTTAACTGGCTTTGGGCAAACCCTGTTGTTTTAGAAAAATCGGGTGTGACAGTTCCAACGACATTAAATGAGTTCTTTGTTGCTGCAGACAAGATTAAAGCGGCTGGCTTCATTCCACTGGCTCACGGTGGTCAACCTTGGCAAGATGCGACCGTATTCGAAGCCGTAGCACTTGATGTATTAGGCAGTGAAGATTACAACAAAGCGTTCGTTGATCTTGATATGGACGTGTTATCTGGTGACAAAATGGTGGAAGTGTTCACCAAGTTCAAAAAGATGCGTGATTACATCGACAGCAACTCTCCTGGTCGTGATTGGAATGTAGCAACCTCAATGGTTATCAATGGTGAAGCAGCGATGCAGATCATGGGTGACTGGGCGAAAGGTGAATTTACTGCGGCAGGCAAAGTGCCGGGTAAAGATTACATCTGTGCACCAGCTCCAGGTACTGACGGCCAATTTACCTTCAATATCGATAGCTTTGCGTTCTTCGAGTTAAGTGACAAAGAGAACCAAAAAGCGCAGCAAGACCTAGCAAAAACCATTCTTACCAAGGATTTCCAAGAAGTCTTCAACCTTAACAAAGGTTCTATCCCTGTACGTCTAGATATGGACATGTCTAAATTCGACCAATGTGCGTTGGATTCAATGGCTACCTTCAAAGCGAGTGCTGAATCGGGCGATCTTGTTCCGAGTATGGCTCACGGCCTAGCGACAACAAGCTATGCTCAAGGCGCTATCTATGACGTAGTGACCAACTTCTTCAACGAGAAAGATGCCGATCCTAAACAAGCGGCAGCTAAGTTAGCAAAAGCAGTGAAAGCGGCTATCTAATCTAACTTGATAAGTGACACACAACGCACGTGAGTGACGGGCTGTGTTGCTTTATCGAACCCCCAGGGTGGGTAGGCTCGTAGGGAGCCTATCTGCTCTTCACTCCCAATTCTGATATGCGTGATGCTGATGTGGTGCCGAAAGGTAAGCCATTGGCTCGATTGTGCAACAAGGATAAGTTATGGAGCATGTTTTGACTGAGTCGACTCCAAAACCCACAAGGAGCCAGCCTGCACCGAAACCGAGTTTTGCTGACAGGTTGCAACATTGGTTACCTAAAATTGTACTGGCGCCGACTGCGTTAGTGACCGTGGTGTGTATCTACGGCTATATATTTTGGACGGCAGCGCTGTCGTTCACCAACTCTCGATTTCTACCTAGCTTTAACTTCGTTGGTTTAACCCAATATGAAAAGCTGATGGATAACGATCGCTGGATCACCTCAATTACCAACCTCGGTGTGTTTGGTTTTCTATTCATGGCGATTGCCATCTTGCTTGGTGTTGGTTTAGCGGTATTGCTTGACCAGAATATCCGTCAAGAAGGGGCGATTCGTACCATCTATCTCTACCCAATGGCGTTGTCATTCATTGTGACGGGTACGGCGTGGAAATGGATTCTTAATCCGGGTCTTGGCATTGAAAAACTGATGCAAGATTGGGGATTTACTGACTTCAAATTTGATTGGCTAGTCGACTCCGAAATGTCGGTGTATACCTTGGTTATCGCGGCACTTTGGCAGTCTTCAGGGTTTGTGATGGCGATGTTCTTAGCAGGTCTGCGTGGCATCGATTCTTCAATCATTAAAGCGGCGCAAATTGATGGGGCAAGCTTACCTACCATCTATCTCAAAATCATTCTGCCTTGTTTGCGCCCAGTGGTCTTCAGTGCGGTGATCATTACGTCGCACATTGCGATTAAGAGCTTCGACCTTGTGACCGCAATGACGGCAGGTGGCCCCGGTTATTCATCGGATCTTCCTGCGCTATTTATGTACGCACACTCCTTTACTCGCGGACAAATTGGCCTTGGTGCTGCCAGTGCCATGATGATGCTTGCCGGTATCTTAGCGATTCTCGTGCCTTATCTTTACTCTGAACTTAGGGAGAAAAAGTCATGATGAATAACATCAATTTTGCTCGAATCTTTATTTATTCAGCACTGCTTTTCTTCTGCTTGGTGTATTTGATGCCATTGTTCGTCATGGCGCTGACGTCATTCAAAACCTTGCCAGACATAAAGGCAGGTAACTTGATGAGCTTGCCGAAAGAGTGGGTGTTTGATGCTTGGTATAAAGCGTGGGACACCGCTTGTACGGGCGTGAAATGTGAAGGCATCAAAGGTTACTTTTGGAACTCATTCCAAATGGTGATACCTGCGGTTGCGATCTCAACATTGCTCGGTGCATTCAATGGCTACGTGGTAACCAAGTGGCAGTTCAGAGGTTCAAATCTGTTCTTTAGCTTGCTGTTGTTTGGCTGCTTTATTCCGTTCCAAGTTGTGCTGCTGCCAATGGCAACCATGCTTGGCAAGATGGGTTTAGCAAACACAACCATCGGTTTGGTGATTGTGCACGTTATCTACGGCATGGCGTTTACGACTCTATTTTTCCGTAACTTCTACATCTCGATTCCTGATGAATTGATCAAGGCGGCAAAGCTCGATGGTGCTGGCTTCTTTACGATTTTCTTCAAGATCTTATTACCGATCTCTACACCTATCATCATGGTGACGGTGATCTGGCAGTTCACCGCGATTTGGAATGACTTCTTGTTCGGAGTGGTCTATTCCGGCTCAGAGACTCAGCCGATCACCGTGGCATTAAACAACCTAGTCAACACCAGCACTGGCGTTAAAGAATATAACGTCGACATGGCTGCCGCGATCATCGCTGCACTGCCAACGCTGTTGGTGTATGTCTTCGCAGGAAAATATTTTGTTCGTGGCCTAACGGCAGGATCAGTAAAAGGATAATTACCCATGGCAACATTAGATTTAAAACAGATCCGTAAAACCTATCGCAACGCGGACAACGAAACGTTAAAGGGCATCGACATTAGTATCGATTCGGGGGAATTTTTGATACTTGTCGGCCCTTCGGGGTGTGGAAAGTCCACCCTAATGAACACCATTGCTGGGCTCGAAAATATTAGTTCGGGTGAAATCGTGATTGATGGTGTTGACGTGGCTCAGGTTGAACCTAAAGACCGCGACATTGCGATGGTATTCCAGTCTTACGCGCTTTATCCCAATATGACGGTACGTGGCAATATCGCTTTCGGTTTGAAGATTCGTAAGATGCCGCAGCAAGAGATTGATGCTGAAGTAAATCGAGTGGCAGAAATGCTGCAAATCGAACAGTTGCTTGATCGTAAACCGTCGCAACTTTCTGGTGGTCAGCGTCAACGTGTCGCGATGGGACGCGCTCTAGCTCGTCGTCCTAAGCTGTATCTATTTGATGAGCCGCTTTCTAACTTGGATGCCAAGCTGCGTGTTGAGATGCGCCATCAGATTAAACGTCTGCACCAGAAGCTGAATACCACGATTGTTTATGTAACCCATGATCAAATCGAAGCGATGACTCTGGCGGATCGCATCGCAGTAATGAAAGACGGTGAACTGCAGCAGTTAGGCACACCGCAAGAGATTTATACCAAGCCAAACAATATGTTCGTAGCGGGCTTTATGGGCTCACCATCAATGAACTTCATTAAGACCATGGTGGATTTGGATGAGGAACAGAATCCGATCATCAAAGTAACTGGCACGGCGGAGCAAGAACACCACATTCGATTGCCTCAGAGTATGCGTGACCAAGATGGCAAAGAGTTGGTCATTGGATTGCGTCCTGAACACATTACCGAGCAAGAAGGTGATGATGTGTCGGCAACCACAAAGCTAGATCTGCAATTGGAAGTGTTGGAGCCAACAGGACCAGATACTATTGCGATGGTTAAAGTGAATGACCAAGAAGTCGCGTGTCGTTTGTCACCAGAGTTTGAAGTGTCGGTTGGGCAAATGGCACCGCTTCATTTTGACTTATCAAAGGCGGTATTCTTCGATGCTCAAACCGAAGCGAGAATCGACTTCTAACTTCTAACTTCTAACTTCTAGTTATTGAGTTAGTTTAACAATCAAAGTTCATGTCTAAATCAAAGGCAGTATCACCAACTACTAATAAGTAAGGTGATGCTGCCTTTTTCGTTGGCTATACTTGCTTTTTATCCCTTATAAAAACAGAGGGATAAACGATATATATGCTTCTACTGCAATAATATCGTGATTTAGTATCCCTTAGCTCTATAAAGCTGACGTAGAAACGCGTAGGATCACACTACTTTAGACCAGAAACTAGGCTGCACCTTGGTGCATAAACAGAAGAATACATGAAACTAACAGCAAAACCAGCGGCGAATAACGCTTTACTTATTTCTATTACGACACCGGATTTTAAAGGTGACGAAGCAAAAGAGTCTCTTGCCGAACTTGCTCGCTTAGTGACAACCCTAGGGTTTAAAGTCGTCGGTACGCAATCGCAACACCACAGTTCATCTCAAAGACAGAATGTGTTGGGTGCAGGTAAGCTCGCCGAAATTGCACATCTAACTGGTTACCAAGGCTCTATTGAAGAAGCTGAAGATGAAGACTTTCTTGATGAGTCGTTTGATTTTAATGTTGAAATCGATGAGCTAGATTTTGATGATCTTCCAACGGGCAACTTCCAATACGGTGCCGCTGATGTTGTGGTATTTGACTGTGATTTAAGTCCATCTCAAATGCGTACTGTTGAGGCGAGTTTGGGTGTGGAAGTATTTGACCGTACTGGCATCATCATCGAAATCTTCAGCCGTCACGCTCGTACTCGTACTGCTCGTCTGCAAGTTGATATCGCTCGTCTAAACTACTTAGTGCCACGACTTCGTGAAACTGCTGAGGGTGATAAAGAGCGTCAAATGGGTCAGGGCGCCGGTGAAACTTCACTAGAGCTAGACCGTCGTAACGTACGTGACCAAATTGCTGCGCTTAAGCGTGAGCTAGTAAGCGTACAAGATGAAATGAAGACCCGACGCACAAGGCGCGCGGAGCTTTTCACTGTTGCTTTAGTTGGCTACACCAATGCCGGTAAGTCTTCGATGATGCGTGCAATGACCGCAACCGAAGTGGTGGGTGAAGATAAACTGTTCGCAACGCTAGATACGACGGTTCGTGCACTTCAGCCGATTACTCAGCCACGTATCTTGGTTTCAGACACCGTTGGTTTCATCAAGAAACTGCCACACGATCTGGTTGCTTCATTCCACTCAACGCTAGCAGAAGCGCATGATGCTTCACTGCTTTTGTATGTGGTTGATGCTTCTGACGTTTCGTTCCGCGCACAACTTGATGTGGTACACGACGTATTAGCACAAGTGGGTGTTGAAGGCAGCGAAAAACTATTAGTGCTGAATAAGTGCGATAGATTGACTGAAGAACAGCAATTAGAGCTGATCGAAGAATTCCCAGATGCGATGCTAACGTCGACTCGTGATCCGCTAGATATTACGAAACTGCACAAGTACATCGTTGGTGTTGCTGAAGAAGGCATGATCGAAGAAGAGATCACTATCCCTTATTCTGGACAAGGCATCATCGGCGAGATTCGCTCAAACATGAGTGTGGTTAAAGAAGAGTACGATTACGAGTGTATTAAGTTGACTGTTCGCTCTAGTGAAATTGATTTAGCTCGACTGAAAAAGCGTATGCAGAATTCTTAATCTTTTATAGCGTTTATACACAAGTTAAAATACCAAAAAAGAGAGCCTAGGCTCTCTTTTTTATTGAATCGTGATAAGCACCGCTCGAGCTTTGCTTATCGGTCTTCTTCTGGAAGTTTGACGTTTAGCTCTAATACTGAGATGTCGTCATCTTTGTGTTCGAAAGTCAGATCAACCATTGATGGATCGACGTCAACGTACTTCGCAATACACTTCAAGATGTCTTCTTTTAGTTGCGGCAGATAAGACGGCGCTGGGTCGTCATGGCTGCGTCGCTCGGCAACAATGATCTGCAAACGCTCTTTAGCTAGGTTTGCGGTTGTCTTTTTTTGTGGTCTAAAAAACTCTAGTAATGACATTGCGAATTAGCCCCCGAACAGTCTTTTGAAGATGCCTTTCTTCTGTTCCGTTAAGAAACGGAAGTCCACTTGGCTACCCAGTAGTCGTTCTACAGTATCATTGTAAGCCATACCTGCGTCGGTTGCTTCGTCAAAAATAACTGGAACACCCTTGTTCGACGCGTTCAGTACTGCTTGACTCTCTGGGATGACACCCAGTAGAGAGATGTGAAGAATCTCTTCAACGTCTTCAACACTTAGCATCTCACCTTGAGTTACACGTGCTGGGTTGTAGCGAGTCAGTAAAAGGTGCGTTTTCACTGGTTCTAAGCCATCTTCTGAACGACGAGACTTAGAATCGAGAATACCGAGAATACGGTCTGAATCGCGTACAGAAGAAACTTCTGGGTTAGTTGTAACAATCGCTTCATCAGCAAAGTAAAGCGCCATCAGAGCGCCTTGCTCGATACCTGCAGGAGAATCACAGATGATGAAATCAAAGCCCATTTCATCTAGTTCATCAAATACACGACGAACACCATCTTTTGTTAATGCATCTTTATCACGAGTTTGAGAAGCCGGAAGAATGAATAGATTCTCTGTGCGCTTGTCTTTGATCATCGCTTGGTTCAGTGTCGCTTCGCCATTGATAACGTTAACGAAGTCGTACACAACACGACGCTCACAACCCATGATTAAATCTAGGTTACGCAGACCGATATCAAAGTCGATAACTGCGGTTTTCTTCCCTTTTAAAGCTAAGCCTGAGGCAATAGCTGCACTGGAGGTCGTTTTGCCTACCCCGCCTTTACCTGACGTTACAACGATAATGCGTGCCATTTTGTTTTCCTTTTTATTTCTCTTATATTGCGAGGACATCAACGTGTAATACATCGTTTGCCATACTGAACATGGTTTTCTTCTGCCAGTACTCGCTTTCAATTTGATCGCTGAGCCAGTAATTTCCAGCAATGGAAACCAGCTCGGCTTGTAAATCATTACAAATTATTTTTGCTTCAGTTTGACCACTCGCGCCTGCAATCGCACGACCGCGTAAAGTACCATGGATATGGATGCTGCCATCGGCTATGACTTCTGCGCCAGCACTCACATGGCTGAGGATCAATAGATCGCCATCTTTTGCATACACTTGCTGACCAGAACGAATAGGCGTTCTCACCACTTTTATCGGAGCCATCTTCGCTGGAGCTTGAGAAGGTGATTTACTGGCTGTCATCACTGCAAAACCAGCTTCTTTCGCTAGGTTCTGCATACGTTTATCCGAACAACCAGCCACACCTACTGGGATCATGCCCGCTTGAGATATACCCTCTTTCAGTTGCACAAAATCGATATCACCCGCGACTTTGCTAATATTGATAACAACAGGCGCAGCAGCGAAAAAAGTGGGAGCTTGGTTTACTTTTTCTTGAAGAAAAGACACCGCATTTTCGACTTGATCATCGGATAAGTGCAAAACAGATAGCGTAAAACTGCTACCTTTTAGATCTGGATTACTAGACATCGAAAACTACAGGACCTCAATAGCGGATTGGTACAATTTCTTTATCAATAAAATAAAGGGCGTTGCCTGAAACTTGGTTTATCATGTTATATTCCCAAACCAAGCACAGCAAGTAATCTTGTTGTCAAATGAACGTTTGTTCCCAATATTTCCCTTAACATAAACTATTGATCTCGTAAGTGAGAGTTTTGTAGTCATAAACAATAAAAAGGTTTGTCATGCTGTGTTCTATATATAAAAGTTCAAAGAAAGAAGGAACATACCTTTATATCCCTAAGAAGGATGATTTCTCACAAGTTCCTGACGCATTGATGCAAATGTTTGGTAAACCTGGTTTTGTAATGGTAATTAAAATGGATGGCCGTAAACTGGCGCAAGTGAACATCGATAAAGTGAGAGAATCACTGAACACCGATGGTTTCTTTTTGCAGGTTCCGCCACCACCGGTTAATGAACTTGAACTTCATAAAGAGCGTAAAGCTCAGCAAAACGTTCAAGACGAAGAGTGATAGCTACCTTAATTCAGGGAGGAGTGATCGTTGAGTAAATTTTCGAAAACCATATTGGCTGTGTCGGCATTACTATTGGGTAATAGCCTGACGATTGGTTCAGTTCAGGCTGAAGAGCTGAGCTTTGAGCAATATGTAGAGAAACTAAAGCAACAAGGCCGTGCAGAAGGCATCTCTGAAACGATCATTGATCAGGCCTTTGATGGTGTGACGTTTAAGCCAAGAGCGGTGAAAGCCGATAAGAATCAACCTGAGAAAAAACTGACTCTGGATGAATACATTCCACGCGCGGTTCCAGATTGGAAAGTGAAGCAGGCGAGATCGCTTTATAAGAAGCATTATTCAGCGTTGAAGCGCATTGGTGATGAATATGGTGTTCAACCAAGATTCATTGTCGCGCTATGGGGTGTTGAGAGTAACTTTGGTAAGTTCACGGGTAACTACAGTGTTATTGATGCTCTCACGACTATGGCCTATGAAGGACGTAGAGAAGCCTTCTTCCGTAGCGAAGCGATGGCGGCGTTGAAGATTCTTGATCAAGGCCATATTGCACCACAAGAGATGAAAGGCTCTTGGGCTGGTGCGATGGGACAACCTCAGTTTATGCCAAGCTCATTCTTAGCTTATGCCGCTGACGGTAACGGCGATGGCAAGAAAGATATTTGGGGTACTGAAGAAGATGTATTTGCTTCAGCGGCGAATTATCTCAGCCAATCGGGTTGGGATGACAAATATACTTGGGGCCGTCAGGTTCACGTACCGTCGACTGTGTCTATTGAAATGCAAGGCCGAGGCGAAGACAAAGCGAAATACTTAAAAGAGTGGTCTGAACTCGGTATTAAGCGCTTTGACGATCGCCCACTACCAACGCTTGATGAAGATATTAAAGCTTGGCTAATTATGCCAGACGATGAAACTGGCCGTTCTTACCTCATTTACAACAACTACAATGTGTTAATGAAGTGGAATCGTTCTTACTACTTTGCTTTGGCAGTTAGCCACTTAGCAGACAGAATTAAGTTTGATTAATCGACCTAATTTGATTAACAGATTTAGGTCGCTTTGAATAGCATTTGGTCTACCATAGGCAGAACGAACTAAAGGACTCTTCGGAGTCCTTTTTCTTTTATATTTCAGAGATTTTTAAAGGTGGCCTTGTGCTAACAGATAGAGCCGCACAGATGGTGATATTCCATGCGTTAATCAAGCATGAAGGCTTTACCAGTGCAGCAAAAAGTTTGAATGTGTCGGTGTCTCACATCAGTAAGCAAGTTGCTTTGCTCGAGGATTCGATAGGTATCAAGCTGGTGCAAAGAACCACACGCAGCCTGACACTAACTGAAGCAGGGGAAGTGTTCTATCAGCATTGTGAGCAGCTGTTCAATACGGTGAAAGCGGCTCAAATGGATATGGATAGCCAGCGTGACGACATTTCTGGAATATTCCGCATAGGCTTGTCTCAGTCATTTGGCACACTGCATATCATTCCAGCGATTGATCAGCTCAGACAGCTCTATCCGCAGCTGAGAATTGAAGTGCATTTGTTCGATTACAAAGTGGATATGATTGAGGAGCGCTTGGATCTTTGGATCACCAATAATGAAGACCTGCCAGAAGGTTATATTGCGCAGCGTTTAGCCGACAGCCAATTTGTGGTAGCCGCATCACCGGATTATCTGATTAAAGCTGGTACTCCTCATGTGCCATCTGATCTGATTGACCATAACTGTCTTATCTATCGCAGCCGTGAACGAGACTACACGTCATGGGCGTTTGATAACGGGCAAGAAAACCTCAGTGTCAAAGTGGCGGGCGATTACTCGGTGGATTTGGCTGAGGCGGTACGAGACGCAGCTGTATCTGGGTGGGGTGTTGCTTATTTGGCGACTTATTTAGTCAAAGAGGAGTTTAGAACAGGCAAGTTAATCCAAGTATTACCAGAATGGAGAGCCAGTCAGTTGATGCCATTCTATGCCGTCTATCCGAGTCGAAAGAACATGCCAAAGAAGCTTTCAGCAGTGATTGAGTTCATCAAACAGCATGTTGGTTCGCCGACGTATTGGGACAAAAACCTCAAAACTTGCGTTGAGCTGCATCGTTAATTGTTTCCTAATTCATAAATATAATTTCCATATGGAAAAAGTATGCTTTTTGAACAAGTTAATCCATTAAAATTCAATGCGTTAATCTAACCTTGGGCAAGTTGCTGATAATCCCAACATCACATTAACAACCGCACCTTGCCGCAAACGATTTCCTCTATACAATGCGTCGCCTTTCCTACCTACAACTTTTAGGTTGACGCATATGGCTTCCCTACTTGGAATTATCACTATTTTAGTAGCCGCTTGGTTACTATCTACGGACAGAAAAAATATTCCGCTAAGAACCGTCTCTTTGGCTTTCTTACTGCAAATCTCATTCGCGCTATTGGTTCTTTATGTGCCAATGGGTAAAGAAGCGCTGAATGCAGCTACTGGTGCGGTGTCTAGCTTGATCAACTACGGTCAAGAGGGGATTAACTTCCTATTTGGTGGCCTAACGAATAACGGATTTGTTTTCGCTATTAACGTTCTCGGCATCATTATCTTTTTCTCTGCACTGATTTCAGGTTTGTACCACATCGGGTTTATGCCAAAGGTGATCAACCTTATCGGCGGTGCTTTGCAAAAGTTCTTGGGTACAGGTCGTGCGGAGTCACTGTCTGCAACGGCGAACATCTTTGTTGGTATGATTGAAGCACCATTGGTGGTTAAGCCTTACCTAAAACATATGACGGACTCACAACTGTTTGCTGTGATGGTATGTGGTTTGGCTTCTGTTGCTGGCGGCACGCTAGTGGGTTATGCATCGCTGGGTGTTGACCTAAACTATCTGATCGCTGCGGCATTCATGTCGGCACCAGCTGGTCTATTGATGGCTAAAATCTTAGTACCAGGCAGCCCAGAGGATGTTCAAGAAAATATTGAGTCTGGTGTAGAGATTCCACGAGCAACAAACGTAGTTGAGGCAATGGCAGATGGGGCTATGTCTGGACTTCGTATTGCCGTTGCGGTGGGTGCGACACTTCTAGCCTTTATCAGTGTGATTGCGATGCTGAATGGCTTGTTAGGTATTGTTGGTGGCTGGTTTGGCGTAAACCTAAGCTTCGAACTTATCCTAGGTTATGTGTTCGCACCCGTTGCATGGCTGATCGGTGTACCGTGGTCTGAAGCTGTGGTTGCAGGCTCGCTGATCGGTAACAAAATCGTTGTGAATGAGTTTGTGGCTTTCATCCAGTTAATGGACGTAAAAGATGCACTGAGTGAGCACTCAAAAGCGATCGTTACTTTTGCACTATGTGGTTTTGCTAACATCTCTACCATGGCGATTCTGATTGGCGGTTTGGGTAGCTTAGTTCCTGAGCGTCGCTCTTTCATCTCACAATATGGCTTCAAAGCGATTTGTGCGGGTGTGCTTGCCAACTTAATGAGCGCTGCGATCGCTGGCGTGGTGCTTTCTCTGTAGCTAGATGATAAGTACAGAGTGGATGAGTCAGTCACTTTATTTCCCCTATAGTAAAGTGACTGATTAATCACACTAATATTCGGTTAGCATGAAAAAGAGAGCCTATAGTTTAATGACATAGGCTTTCTTGTTTCAGCAAATAGGTTTGTATCACAAGGTGTGGTGCAAATTTTTTAGGGGCACAAATGGATTTGTCGATTACTTCATCCTTGGCGTTAATTGGACTGCTGTCCTTAACGTGTCAATTGTTAGGCTGGCGCTTACGTCTTCCTGCTATTCTTCCTCTTCTTATTGTCGGCCTACTTTTAGGTCCCGGTCTTAACATCCTTAATCCCGATGCCATTTTTGGTGACGTGCTATTTCCGCTGATTTCATTAGGGGTCGCTATTATTCTGTTTGAAGGTGCATTGACCCTGAATTTCAAGGAAATAAGAGGTCATGGTCGTATGGTGACGCACCTCGTGAGTTTCGGCATGCTGATTACTTGGGCGTGTATTGTTGTTGGTGCTTATTACTTTGTGGACTTCAGTTGGCCATTAGCCGCGCTGTTTGCTGCCTTAGTGGTGGTGACGGGGCCAACTGTTATTGTTCCCATGCTGCGCAGCATTCAACCTAAATCTTCCTTAGGCAGTATCTTGCGCTGGGAAGGGATAGTGATTGATCCGATTGGCGCTCTGTTTGCCGTTCTCGTTTACGAATACATTGTCTCTTCAGCCGATCCTACAAGCCATGTACTGTCGGCCTTGGGGCTGACTCTAGCCATCGGTTTAGGCTTAGGGATCATCGGTGGCTATTTGATTGCCAAGATGCTGCAAGGGCATTGGGTTCCGCACTATTTGCGTAACGTCGCAGTCTTGACGTTGATGTTGTCGGCATTCTCTTTTTCTAATGATCTGAGTGAAGAGTCTGGCCTATTAACCGTGACCATCATGGGCATCTGGCTCGCCAACGTGAAAGGCTTGGATCTTGAAGACATTATTGAGTTCAAAGAGACCTTAACCGTGTTACTCATTTCTGCGTTGTTTATTCTGTTAGCTAGCAGGCTTGATTCAGGGACTTTTCTCTCAATAGGTTGGGGTGGTATTGGCTTATTAGCGGTCGTCATGCTGGTGGCTCGTCCTTTGAGTGTGTGGATCAGCGGGATCGGCACGGATCTTACCTCAGCAGATAAATGGTTTTTGAGCTGGATGGCACCGCGCGGGATCGTTGCTGCCGCAGTTTCTTCTCTGTTTGCTATCAAACTTCAAGAGAAGCAATTAATCGAAGGGGCGGATCTACTGGTGCCCATGGTGTTCTTGGTCATTATTGGTACGGTTGTGATTCAGAGCCTAACCGCGAGTTGGTGGGCGAGAAGGTTGGGTGTGACTCAAGAGAAAGCACAAGGGGTTATCTTCTTTGGTGCGACTCATTTTTCACGCCAGTTTGCCAAAGTGCTGGCGACACACAGCATCAACAGTGTGCTTGCTGATACCAACTGGGAGAGCATTCGCTTAGCGCGTATGGATAATCTGAATGTCTATTTTGGTAACCCAGCCTCAAATCACGCGGAAAATAATCTGGAATTGGATGGGCTAGGGCGCGCCATGATCGTCTCGCCTTATCGTCAAACCAACCCATTAGTCAGTATGCATTATCAAGATGAGTTTGGTGAAAACAAGGTGTTTGAGCTTGAATCGACAGAAACTAAACACGAAAGGCATTCAGTGAGTCGAGATGGCAACAGAAGTCTGTTTTCGGAAGGAATTACCTATTCCAAGCTTAACTCCTTGATGGCTCAAGGCTGCCAAATAAAGAGTACAGGTTTGACCGAAGCGTTTGACCTTAATGAGTTTAACGCCCTGTATCCTAAAGCGATTCCACTCGGTGTGATTACTGGCGGTGATTTCCGTTTAGTGACACAAGGTTCTGATTTGGAAAAACTGGTATCAACGGAGTGTGCGATCATTAGTTTATTGCCGCCTTCTGAACAGACGGAAAAAATCGAGATACCAGATAAGTAGCAAAGAGCACTGCATCAGAAGCGAGTTGCCCTGATTCAAAAAAGCCGCAACGTTCATCACGTTGCGGCTTTCTAATTCTGCTCTAGCTTACTTTACTCTAGGGCGAGGCAATTCATGCCAACGGTATTACTATCGAAGCTGTCATTGCGGACTATTTCGAGTGAAACTGCTCACAAGCAATCATTGTGTTCTCAATTAGGCTTGCTACAGTCATTGGACCAACACCACCCGGAACTGGTGTGATGAAGCTTGCGCTCTCTTTCGCGACATCGTATTCAACGTCGCCAACGAGTTTGCCAGATTCCAAACGGTTGATGCCTACATCGACCACAACAGCCCCTTTCTTAATCCAAGCACCAGGAATGAAGTTAGGCTTACCAACTGCTACAACAACAACATCTGCTTGACGTACATGACCCTCAAGGTCTTTGGTGAAGCGGTGACATGTTGTCGTCGTACAACCGGCTAGAAGAAGCTCTAACGTCATTGGGCGGCCTACGATGTTTGATGCGCCAACCACAACCGCGTGTTTGCCACGTAAGTCGATGTTATAACGGTCAAGCAGCGTAATGATGCCTTTAGGCGTACAAGAGCGAAGCTTAGGCATACGCTGAGCCAAACGACCTACGTTGTATGGGTGGAAGCCATCAACGTCTTTTTCCGGCGTGATGCGCTCAAGAACTTGAGTGCTATCAATACCAGCTGGTAGGGGAAGTTGAACAAGAATACCGTCAATCTCCGGGTCTTCGTTCAGTTGGTCTACCAGTGTTAATAATTCGTCTTCTGTCGCAGTGGCTGGCAAGTCGTAAGATTTAGATACGAAGCCAACTTCTTCACATGCTTTACGTTTACTTCCTACGTAAACCTGAGAAGCAGGGTCTTCACCCACTAAAACAACCGCTAGGCCCGGAGCGCGTAATCCAGCTTGAGTGCGAGCTTTTACACGAGCCGCAACTTCAGAGCGAACCGTTTGAGAAATTAGCTTTCCATCAATATTTTGAGCAGTCATGAATTTCCTTAGTATTGATATTCAAGTTAGTGGCTGATGTTTTTGGCGCATTATTCCAGAAAATCTTTTTGATTACCATCAAGCAAACGTTTGCTTTGTTCTATTTTCCAACACTTATAATCCTATTGCACTTTTTTTACTCACTTGGATCAGAATGTTACATAAAGCCGTTGCTTTACTGATTCGAATTCGTATAATCCTTCCCTGTAGCGCGCCCTTAGCTCAGCTGGATAGAGCACCTCCCTTCTAAGGAGGTGGTCGAAGGTTCGAATCCTTCAGGGCGTACCACTATTTAAAGAAACCCGATAACTCTCTGAGTTGTCGGGTTTTTTGCATTTCAGAACGACTTAATCTATCAAAACCATTTTTTGTATTTCGATGCCTCTGTCTTTTGTCTTTTGCTAAACGGCCACTAGCTGTGGGGTATATCTAAGACCTAACATACTGCACCCATCTTCCAAATAACTGTCGGTGACAACGTTGAATCCGAATTTACCATAGTAGTCTTTGAGATGTGCTTGTGCCGAAATAAAAATTGAACAGTCAGGGTACGCCTCGCGGGTTGCATCAAAGCTTACTTGCATCAGCTGATTACCAATCTGTTTACCTCGATAATCCTTTGCTACGATCACTCGCCCGATACAAACATCATCTGCATCAGAATCGAGCAAAGGGAGAACATCTACGGGGTATCCAAGCTTCTGAGCCATAATTCGACTGTAAGCTACTAGTTGCCCGTTCTCATAACCCATGACGTGATAGGTTTCTGGATGGCTATCTTTGCCGTCTAGATCACTATAGGGTGTGTTCATATCGACGATAAAAATATCGACTCTTTGCTGTAAGAAATCATAGAGCTCTTGAACAGACAGCTCCGAAAATTTTTTAACTCTCCACTCGATCATCACTTTTCTCCTTATTATTTTGGGCTACAACATAGATAGTATTCAAACCGAGTTCATTAACCTTTGTTAACTGGCCATGAAACTATTCAAAATCACCACTTTAAAGCACCACTCATTTCCCCTCGTTATTCATTTCATTCGGCTCATGTAATAGAAAGTTAAAATTGTTGGTTTTTTGGGGTTTACATCATTTGGTAATAAAGCCAATATGAATTCACGAAGAATAGACAAGTAAAGCTGTTAGCCCGTAGGTTTAGGAATCAAACCTTCTGCTCAATGGCTGATTTAGAGGAAGTAATGGCAGGAAACAGTATCGGACAACATTTCCGCGTGACTACGTTCGGAGAAAGTCACGGTATCGCACTAGGATGTATCGTAGATGGATGCCCACCAGGATTAGAAATTACCGAAGCAGACCTTCAAAGAGATTTGGATCGTCGTCGCCCAGGTACTTCTCGTTATACAACGGCTCGCCGTGAAGCGGATGAAGTGAAAATCTTATCAGGTGTATTTGAAGGCCAAACTACGGGTACTTCTATTGGTCTATTGATTGAAAATACAGACCAACGCTCTAAAGACTATTCCGAAATTAAAGACAAGTTCCGCCCTGGCCACGCTGATTATACCTACCATCAAAAGTACGGTGTGCGTGATTACCGAGGTGGCGGTCGCTCTTCTGCTCGTGAAACTGCAATGCGTGTTGCGGCAGGTGCGATTGCGAAGAAATACCTTAAGCAAGAATTTGGTGTTGAAATCCAAGCTTATCTTTCTCAAATGGGTGATATCTCAATTGATAAAGTGGATTGGAACGAGATCGAAAACAACGCTTTCTTCTGTCCTGATGCCGACAAAGTACCTGAATTTGACCAACTGATTCGTGATTTGCTAAAAGAAGGCAACTCGATCGGTGCGAAGATTCAAGTAGTTGCGACTAAAGTGCCTGTAGGCCTTGGTGAGCCAATCTTTGATCGTCTAGATGCAGATATCGCGCATGCTCTAATGAGCATCAATGCTGTGAAAGGTGTTGAGATTGGTGATGGCTTCGATGTCGTTAATCAACGCGGTAGTGAACATCGTGATCCATTAACTCCAGAAGGCTTCAGCAGCAACCATGCTGGCGGTATCTTAGGCGGTATTTCTACTGGTCAAGATATTGTGGCAAGCATTGCGCTTAAACCCACATCAAGCATTACCGTTCCTGGTGACACTATCACCAAAGACGGTGAAGCAACGCAGCTAATCACTAAAGGCCGTCACGATCCATGTGTTGGTATCCGTGCAGTGCCTATTGCTGAAGCGATGCTGGCTATCGTGTTGCTTGATCACTTACTACGTCACCGTGGTCAAAACTTTGGTGTGACAACAGAAACGCCAAAAATCTAGTTCTGCTTCGTTTTATTCAGAACAGATTTGAAACTGATTTGAGAGAAATCAAAAAGGGTTGCTTCGTAATGAAGCAACCCTTTTTATATTCTGCGTCATTGAGAATATATTATCTAATGCACAGAGCTTTCCGGATCAAGCTGGAACGAAGGCAAGCGCCATTTGAATCTCACTGCTGCCATGCGCAGTAAATAGCCTACAACCAATGTCACGATCGTCGCGGTCACATCGTTTATGCCTAGTTCAAGAAGACCTAAGTACAAGCCTGAAGCGACAAGGGCGACAGATGCGTACAACTCTTCATGCAAGACTAGTGGCGTTTGACGACAGATAAGATCGCGCAGCAGGCCACCAAACACGCCAGTTACTAATGCAGACACCATACAAATCATTGGGTGCAGACCCATGGTCATCGCTACTTTAGTACCAATGATACTAAATACGATAAGCCCCAACGCATCCAAACGAATGAACAAGCCTTTTAGCTTGATTACCCATTTGGCTAATCCCGTTGTGATAACACCAGCAATACAAGTGATCGCCAGATACTGGGGGTTTTCAACCCAGCCTAAAGGGTAATGGCCGAGTAAAATATCTCTTACTGTACCTCCGCCAATTGCCGTTGCACTCGCAACCAGCATTACACCAAACCAATCCATTTTTTGTTTGCCAGCACTGAGAGCACCGGTCATGGCTTCTGCCGTGATGCCAATGATATACAAAACACTTAGTAGCATTGCTGTAGCTCTATAATTTAGGTCTATAAATTGGAGTCTTATAGGCCGTAGGGATATAAAAATGAAGCGCGAGTGTAGTAGTAAAAACGCTGATTGACGAATGAATATTTGTACCGTGAATAGGCATTTCAGATTAGCTAAACTAATCATTCACCTCAAAGTGGTGTAATCTGGGATCAGCAATCGATTGTCATCGTAAAGTATTATGATGAACCTAATGTCATTGCCAGTGATAGGGCTTTACCGAGCGCTTAAAAAAACGCAAAATGCCCCAGTTCTTTTTACTTAAATTTGATCTTATGACACACCAATACCCAGACATCATCGACATTTTCAATCAAACCTTTTTCGAGAGCTTCAATACTAAGCTAGAACTGGGAGCGGACGAGCCCATTTACCTGCCAGCCGATGAGGAGATTCCTCATCACCGTATCGTTTTTGCTCGTGGCTTTTATGCTTCAGCACTTCACGAGATAGCGCACTGGTGTGTGGCTGGTCCTGAGCGTCGCTTATTGGAAGATTTTGGTTACTGGTATGAGCCTGATGGCCGAACTGAGTCGGTTCAAGCTGAGTTTGAAAAAGTGGAAATTCGCCCACAAGCGTATGAATGGATCATTGCGACCAGCGCAGGCTTTCCTTTTAATGTTAGCTGTGACAATCTACACGGCGATTTTGAGCCAGATCGTTTGGCCTTTATGAATAAAGTACACAGCGAAGTCATGGGTATCTTTGAAGCTGGTCTGCCGCCTCGCGTGAAAATGCTCTCTGAAGCATTACGCAGCTTCTATGATGTTGCGCCTTTATGTACTAGCCAATTTATTGTGAAATAAGAGAATATTATGATTATCGAATTTGAAGAAAAACTACTTGAATTAATTGATGCTCGCATTGAAAACGCATCAGATGATGAACTGTTTGCTGGTGGTTACTTACGTGGTCATATTTCTCTTTCAGTAGCTTCATGTGAAGAAGACGGTATTGAAGACGTAGCAGAAGTTAAATTGCGTATTGAGAAGAGCCTAGAAGACGCTCGTTCTGAATTGACGCCAGCCGATCGTACGATCGTTAATGACCTTTGGGTTGAGCTGCAAAACCAAGCGTAACTTTAGTCGTTTAGCATTATTCGTCTACCGTAATTCGCTCACAACTCTCCCTCCTCATTTTTGAGCGAACCAATAATTTGAGACTCATTCGAATTTTTTGAATGAGTCCGTTCAATCCTTGTGATGGTTCCATTTTCTGACTACGTTATTCTAATCCCACTTAACGGAATCACAGAAAAGGTCACATCATGAAAGTTATTGCATTTGGCGTAAGCACCAGCTCTACCTCTATCAACAAAACTCTAGCAACTTACGCAGCTAACTTGATTGAAGGTGCTGAAGTCAAAGTTCTAAACATCAACGATTACAACGTTCCTATGTTTAGTGAAGACACTGAAAAAGAGATTGGTCAAGCGGAAGGTGCTCAAGCATTCTTACGTGACCTAGCAGAAGCTGACGCATTTGTTATCTCTTTCGCTGAGCACAACGGCCACTACCCAGCGGCGTACAAAAACCTATTTGACTGGGCGACACGCATTGAGCGTTCAGTATTTGGCGAGAAACCTGCGGTTTACTTAGCGACATCACCAGGCCCTGGTGGCGCACAAACAGTACTTGGCGCAGCAACGGGTTCGGCTCCGTACTTTGGTGGTAACGTTAAAGCATCGCTTTCAGTGCCTAGCTTCTACGATAACTTTGATTTTGAGTCTGGTGCTATCAGCAACGAAGAGATCGCCCAACAGATTAAAGACGCAGTTGCTAAGCTGTAAATACTGCTCCGTTTAGAACATCAGTTTAGATCAACACGAACAACAAAAAGCCCGAGTGACATAGTGTCGCTCGGGCTTTCTAGCTTTTAGCCTTTAGTTTTAGATATTTCTGATATTCAGAAACTTCAGATGTTCAGAATAGCTGAACTAGAAACTATGAATTTGATTTAGAGTGCTTGTCTGCAACCCATCCAGCCGTTAATGCTTTGCCTTTACGCAGTCTGCGCACCCACATTCTGCTTGGGTGAATCGCCTCAAGCACATCGACAGGTAAGGGAAGCGGATCGCCACAAATTTGCGATGCTAACACTTCAGCTAATAATGGCGCAGAGCTCAAGCCACGTGAGCCTAGCCCGATAAAGCAGTATAGGTTAGGGAAGCTTGCTACCGTTTGAATGTCATCAACAGAGTGACGTTGCGGGTTGAAGTTGTGCAGGTCTTGGTACTGTTCTTTGATGGATTCAAAATCGCCAACGTTTCCGACAAACGGAAGGTGGTCACGGCTTACGCTGCGGATACCTTGGCGCGCTAAATTGTCACTGGTGTCGACATCTTTTGTCCATGCTTGATCTGGTAACGACCCATGTAGGCGCTCACCATTATGTTGCTGAACCTCAATATCAAACTCTTGGTCGATATTGGTCTTGTCGTAGTTCGCGCCAATACAGTGGTGACCATTATTTGGATTCTGTGGCGTAAGATAGCCATCAAAGCACAACACCGTTTTTAGTTGACTGAGGTTTTCTGTAGTCGGAATATGACTCACTTGGCCTTTAACTGGCGTCAGAGGTACAGGGCGAGTTTGCTCAAATTGGGTGAACTTGTGTCCATTCGCGACAACTACTTGGTCGTGCTTGGTTTGAATTTCACCTTGAGGCGTCTCAATCGTCAGCAACCATTGCTGTTCTGTTTCTAACCATTCAAGTTGCGTTACTTGATGTTGATAGTGCGCGCTCACTTGGTTGGTCTCTTCTAACCTGCCAATCAAACCTTGAGTCAGTTGGAGAGGGCTTAACCAACCTCCCAGTGGAAAGTAGACACTCTCTTTATCGACTGGTAAGCCAATCTTTTCGTTGGCTTGCTCTGGCGTTAAACGCTGAATCAGATCTGTGTGGAAATTGCCTTCTAACATGCGATTGAGCTTTTTAGTGGAGCCTTCATCCCACATCAGAATATTAACGCCACACCAACTGTAGTCAAACTCAATAGATTGTGCCGCCTGATTAATAAACTGACGAGCAAACAGCAACCCTGGACCAAACACGCGAGACACGTTCGATGTCGCTTCGCTGAGTAGCGGATAAATGGCACCTTGGTTGTTACCTGAGGCATTGCCCGCAGCTTGTGGGGGTTCACAATAAAGGGTGATGTTTTTACCACGTCGGCTTAACGTTTTTGCGAGCGCAGCGCTGGCAACACCACCACCGATAATGGCGATATCTTGTGAATCACTGTGTTGAGCTAGGCCATACCAAGGTTTGATGTTGGTATGAGCGTGCTTTTCGTCAAGTCGGCCGGCAATCATTTCACGCTTAGTACCAAAGCCTTTAACTTTTTTCATTGCAAAGCCGGCTTCGATTAAACCGCGGCGAACAAAACCGGCAGCGGTAAACGTTGCACAGCGGCAATCTTGTTTTGCCAGTTTGGCCATGCCGTTGAATAGGTTTTGATTCCACATTTCAGGGTTTTTGCTTGGAGCAAAGCCATCTAAGAACCACGCATCGACTAAACCTTTGCGAGGGGTCGGCACGTTTGGCATACAATCCTTAATATCACCAAACCACAAATCAAGCGTGATAGCACCATCGCCCAACACAATGCGGTGACATTCAGGCAGGGCAATCGGGTAGTGTTCTTGGAGTTGTGTCGCATACTCCGCTAATTCTGGCCACGATTGGTGCGCTTTGATTAGGTCATCTTTATTTAAAGGATATTTTTCAAAACTGATGAAATGTAACTCTTTGGTCATAGCTTGTGGGTTATCTTTAAGAAAAGCATCGAACCATTGCCAGACCGCGAGAAAGTTTAAACCTGTACCAAAACCAGTTTCAGCAATCACAAAACGGCGTTGTTGATGTTCAACCCAACGCTCTGGAAGGTGGTTTTGTTTTAAAAAGACGTAGCGAGTTTCTTCTAAACCGTTAACATTAGAGAAGTAAACGTCGTCAAATTGGTCTGAAACTGGCGTGCCAGACTCATTCCATTCCAGTTCTGCATTAGTAATTGAAGTCATAAAATCTATCATTTTGTGATTTGAAGCGATATGTTGGTAGGGATTGTACGAATTTCTAGGAAAGCTGACCACTTTTGTTAGGCTTCTTAGTTATCATCTAGCTGAATTTAGAATTATAGGAATGTCACATGAAACGAGTCGTAATCACCGGTATGGGTATTGTTTCAAGTATCGGTAACAACGTCGAAGAAGTTTTAGCATCACTGAAAGAGGGTAAATCAGGTATTACCGCTTCAGAGCAGTTCAAGGAAAATGGCTTGCGCTCTCAAGTATGGGGTAACCTAAAAATGAACCCTGCTGACCATATCGATCGCAAAAAAATGCGCTTTATGGGTGATGCAGCGGCATTCGCTTATCTTTCAATGGAGCAAGCAATTGCTGACTCTGGTTTAACTGAAGATCAAGTATCTAATGACCGCACGGGTATCGTAGCGGGTTCAGGTGGTGCTTCATCTCTAAACCAAGTAAACGCAGTAGACATCATCCGTGAAAAAGGCGTGAAGCGCGTTGGCCCATACATGGTTCCACGTACAATGGCTTCTACGGTTTCTGCTTGTCTAGCAACACCTTTCAAAATCCGTGGTGTGAACTACTCTATGAGTTCTGCATGTGCAACATCTGCACACTGTATCGGTCACGCAATGGAGCTTATCCAACTTGGTAAGCAAGACGTAGTATTCGCTGGTGGCGGTGAAGAACTGGACTGGTCTCTGACTATGATGTTCGACGCAATGGGCGCACTTTCTACTAAGTACAACGACACGCCAGAATTGGCTTCTCGTACTTACGATGCTGACCGTGACGGTTTCGTTATCTCTGGTGGCGGCGGCATGCTAGTTATCGAAGAACTTGAGCACGCTGTTGCTCGTGGCGCAAAAATCTACGGCGAGATCGTGGGTTACGGCGCGACTTCAGATGGCTACGACATGGTTGCTCCTTCTGGCGAAGGCGCGGTTCGTTGTATGAAGATGGCAATGCAAAACGTTGATGGCGTTGACTACGTGAACACTCACGGTACTTCAACTCCTGTTGGTGACGTTAAAGAACTTGGTGCAATCCAAGAAGTCTTTGGCGGCAATAGCCCAGCAATCTCAGCAACTAAAGCGATGACAGGTCACGCTCTAGGTGCGGCTGGTGTACACGAAGCAATTTACTCAACGCTAATGCTTGATAACGGCTTCATCGCACCAAGCATTAACGTTGCAAACCTAGACGAAGCGGGCGAAGGCCTAGACATCGTAACCGAAGCTCGTGAACAAGAGCTAACAACGGTTATGTCTAACAGCTTTGGTTTCGGCGGTACGAACGCAACGCTAGTAATCAAAAAATACCAAGGCTAATTGAAGCTAAGGTTAAATTAATAAAAGGTTAATCGTTAGTGGGTGATGTGAGTGCTGATTCAACACGCACAGGTCGCTCATTAACCCTGACCAACAGAACAAAGCTTTTATAAATATGGTTTTAAGCGTGTTTTTTAACCCTAGCTTTGTAAGCTTCGCTTTAGAAAATAGCTTTTTAAATCAAGATTTAGAAGTTGAAAGGTTTCCAGAGCTTGATCAGTACTGGCTTTGGTTAGTACTGGTTGAACAGACGCAAGACTCTGTCTCCTGGAGAGCGAGATAGGATCCTTTTGTTCTGGATGTTTGCCCGATTGTTTATTCAATCGGGCATTTTTCGTTTTAGTCTTCTGACTTTAGTTTTCTAATTTCAGGTAGTCGTTCTTATTACTGCTTTTGCTTTTGCGACTAGGCGATTCAACTCTTTATTTATAATGTATTCCAATTGCTACTCGACACCGTGTGTGGAATTTTGCACAATCATTTCAATTCACATTTAGGTCGATAGACCCCAACAAAAGTACTCGCCAAATGAAAATCTTAATCGACGAAAATATGCCTTATGCTGAAGCGCTTTTTAGCCAGCTAGGGGAAGTGACAATGAAGTCTGGTCGCACATTAACGGCTGACGACCTAGTTGGCGTAGACGCTTTGATGATTCGCTCTGTCACCAAGGTGAACGAGTCATTGATCAGCAAAGCCAACAAGCTGAAGTTTGTCGGCACAGCGACGGCAGGTATGGATCATGTCGACCAAGAATTGATGAAAGAACGTGGCATTTTCTTTACTGCAGCTCCAGGCTGTAACAAAGTGGGTGTGGCTGAGTATGCGTTCAGCGCGATGATGGTGTTGGCTCAGCAGCAAGGTTTCTCTGTATTCGAAAAAACGGTCGGTATTATCGGCTGTGGGCAGGTAGGCAGTTACTTAGCGAAATGCCTTGAAGGTATTGGTATTAAAGTTCTGCTGAACGATCCTCTAAAACAGCAAGAGGGTGATACTCGCGAATTTACTGAGCTAGATACTCTGCTTGAGCAGTCAGACGTCATCACTCTGCATACGCCAATCACTAAGACAGGTGAGTTCCCAACGCATCATTTGATCAATGAGCAAGTACTGAACAATTTACGTGCTGACCAAATTCTGATTAATGCGGCTCGTGGCCCAGTTGTTGATAACCAAGCGTTAAAAGCTCGCTTGCAAAAAGCCGATGGTTTCACTGCCGTTCTTGATGTGTTTGAGTTTGAACCTGAAGTCGACTTTGAACTTCTTCCGTTGCTCGCTTTTGCAACACCTCACGTAGCGGGCTACGGTTTAGAGGGTAAAGCGCGTGGTACCACGATGATCTTCAACAGTTATTGTGAGTTTTTAGGTACTGAACAGCGTGCTTATGCAAGCGACCTTCTACCGACAGCGCCAGTGCCTCAAATGAAATTAGATAGAGCTTGGGATGAAGCAACACTGCACAATTTGACTCAGTTGATCTATGATGTGCGCAAAGACGACGCCTTATTCCGTCGCAATATCTCTACGCCGGGTTCTTTTGACAAGATGCGTAAAGAATATTGGGACCGCAGAGAGTACAGTGCAGTCGAGTTAACGGGCGACGAATCTTGTAATTTAACGCCGTTATCTAAACTCGGTTTTATGGTAAAGCCAACTTTATAAAAGAGAGAAACAATGAGCCAAGAATTTAATATTGCTATTTTAGGTGCGACTGGTGCGGTTGGTGAAACCATTCTTGAAGTACTTAAAGAGCGTAAATTCCCTGTCGGTGAAATGCACTTACTAGCAAGTGAACGTAGTGAAGGCAAAACTTCCCGTTTTAACGGCAAAACAATACAAGTACAAAATGTAGAAGACTTCGACTGGTCTCAAGTACATATTGCGTTTTTCTCTGCAGGTAGCGAGCTTTCAGAACGTTGGGCTCCAATCGCCGCTGACGAAGGTGTGGTTGTTATCGATAACACCTCACGTTTCCGTTACGAATACGATGTTCCTCTGGTTGTGCCTGAAGTGAACCCTGAAGCGATTGCTGAGTTCCGTAACCGCAACATCATTGCGAACCCGAACTGTTCTACTATTCAGATGGTAGTAGCGCTTAAACCGATTCACGATGAAGTGGGCCTTGAGCGTATTAACGTTTCAACTTACCAATCTGTGTCTGGTGCAGGTAAGCCGGGTATCGATGAGCTAGCAGGTCAAACGGCTAAGCTTCTTAACGGTATGCCAGCTGACAAGTCAGCGTTCTCACAGCAGATCGCGTTTAACTGTATTCCTCAAATCGATGAATTTACAGAGAACGGCTATACACGTGAAGAAATGAAGATGGTTTGGGAAACTCAAAAGATCTTTGCTGACTCTTCAATCACGGTTAACCCGACTTGTGTTCGTGTTCCTGTGTTCTATGGTCACGCTGAATCTCTACACATTGAAACTCGCGCGCCAATCGGTGCTGAGCAAGTTATTCAGCTTCTAGAGAACACAGAAGGCGTTGAAGTTTTCCAAGCGCTAGACTTCCCAACTCAGGTTCGTGATGCTGGTGGTAAAGACCACGTAATGGTTGGTCGTATTCGTAACGACATCAGCCATCACAGCGGTGTGAACATGTGGGTTGTCGCTGATAACGTTCGTAAAGGCGCAGCAACAAACGCAGTTCAAATCGCTGAAGTTCTGATTCGCGATTACTTCTAAGCTTCACTGCTTTGATAAACAAGCCTCACTCTTTTAGTGGGGCTTTTTTAATCGATTGAAAATATTGTTAGTCAAATTGTGTGAAATTGCTGCGAATATTGTCGCTGCAACACATTTTTTGTTTTCATCTCTATAGCTTTACGTCGTTTATCCGATATATTTAACAGTTCATCAATTTATTCGAATTTAAGCACCTAGCTGAGCCTTTTATGTTTCAATTTTTCAAGCCGTGGTTAATGCCTTTTGCCATTCTCATGGCGACTCAGATTTCCGTTGTTCGTGCAGATTCCATTCGAGTTGTAGGGCCTAATGGCCAGATACAATCAGCGCCTACGTTTTCCGAACCTCTTCAAAGAGCACAATTGAATCGTGCTGGGCCTTCTCGTTTTTACGGCCCAACTTTGGGGTCGGAAACATTGTGGTCAATTGCCTCAAAGTTACGCCCTGATAATTCCGTTTCAGTTCAGCAAACCTTGTTGGCTATTTATCGTCTAAATCCACAAGCGTTTGAAAACCAGAATATCCACAGCTTGCTGCCTGCCAGTAATTTACGAGTGCCTTCTTTAGAGCAAGCACGTGCAAGTTCTACACAGCAAGCCGTTAACATCATGAATGCGCACCTTGCTAAGCTCGATGCTCCTGCAAGTAAGCCTGTCGCTTCAAAACCAAAAGCGTCGAGTTCTGATGCAAAAAATGTTGCTCTTGCTAAGCAAGTAAGCACTACTGAAGCCGCTAAAAAGCCATTGTCTCCAACTCAATCATCTCAAGCTCAATCGGCTCCAACCCGAGAGGTGAATAAGTTAGAGAAACAGCTAGAGCTTTCAGAAACTGAGCTATTGTCACTTGAAGAGAAAAACCATCAACTTCGTCTGATGTTGTCGAATGTTCAATTGGAAGTGGATGAGCTAAAAACAGAACTTAGTGATGAAGACCGCATTCGTAGCGAAGTGGAAAAGCTGCTTGATGAAGAGCGTAGAAAGAACGCTGAGATTGCAAAAATGGCTCCAAGTGCCATGGGTCAATTGTTATCAAATGGCTGGTTAGTTACTGCTCTTGCGGTTATTCCAGGCCTTCTACTTGGTCTTATCATAGTGATTTTGTTGGGGCGCAGTTCTAAAAATGATGAGCAGCAGCCGACACAAGACCAACCAATTCAATCAGATGCAAGTAGCGTCGCGCCTATCGCTTTAGGCGACGAGATGGACGACTTTGATAATGAATTGTCTTTAGACGATGAACAATTTGGCAATGAAGATGATGCTGATAAGTTATTTGATGACCAAGCATCGCCTGAAGAAGATGTATTTGCAGGTTTAGATGATTCTGATCTCGATTTTAATCTCGATGATGACGATGATGACCCATTTGCGAGTATTGGCGAAAATGGTGACTTAGACACTAACTTCGATGATCTGGAGTTAGACAGCAGCAACGGCATTAGTGTCAATGGCGATGACAAGGCGCTTGGTCTTGAAGAGATGGAGCGTGCACTCGATAAAACATCAGAAAGCGAACTCGGTTCTGATGAGGCCGATTTTGATCTTTCAGATGATAACTCAATGTCGAATGAAGATATTGAATCGCTACTATCACAGGATTCTGAGACTGAAGATCTAGGCTCTAACGAACTAGACCAATCTCTATTAGATGATCTATTTGCGCTTGATGATGAAGATGATGATAGCTTCGATATTGATGCTTTAATCTCAGAAGAGCAAAGTGATTCGATTTCTAATACCGACACATCAGCAACCGATGATTTTGACATTGATGCGCTTATCTCTGAACAACAGAGCGATACTGCACCTTCGGGCGTGAGCAACGATGAATTTGATATTGATTCGTTGATCTCAGAGCAGCAGACGTCACAACCTTCGGCTCCTAGTGTAGAAGATGATATTGATGACATCTTCGCTCAGGTTGCGGCTCAGAACGATCAAGTCAATGAGCCTGTGAATCTCGATAATGATGACGAGGTTGCTGAGAATCTAAACAGCGCTTTGGCGTCTGATGATGATATCGATAACATCCTTTCTCAGTTTGATCTGCCAACCGAAAGTGAAGAAACTCAAGGCAGTGTCGACCTGCTCGATGAGCAATTGACAGGGGATGATGTTGATCTCAGTAATTCAACAGATCTCCTAGATGATATGTTGGAAGATGAATCGGATGATGATTCTGAGAGTGATCCTCTAGGTTTTGACTCATTATCTGAACTCGAAGAACTCTCAGGCTTGTCGACCGATGATGAGCTAGATATTTCGGAAGACAGTACTGAAACCTTGGATGAGTTGATTGATGATTCTGATGATGACTTTGAACTCGATGCCGAGAGCACAGACTTACTAGATGATTTTCTAGACGAAGACGCCAATGATGCTCAAGTTACCGTCGAAGGTGACGAGACGTTAGATGAACTGCTAGGTAATGATCTATCAGTCGGTGAAACCGATGAACAAGATTCAGACTCTTTAGACCCATTTGATGATCTACTGACAAGTGGCATTGAAGACGAGCTTGAACCTGAAGGGAAGGCGTTTGATAAAGAGTTAGACGAAGCCTTTGGTTTTGACAACGGCAGCGATGAGTCCGAAAAGGATTCAGACGTCGAGCTTACTCCGTTAACCTCAGAAACACCTGAAGTTGAGTCTGAGCAAGCATCGGACATTAATGCAACACCACAAGCTGAAGTCGTTAGTGATGGATCGTTAGATTCGGAAATGATTCAAGACAGTGCTGACGTTAAGCCAGAAAATGATGAAGCCTTTAATCGTGATGACTTTATCGATGATTTGTTCGGTGTCGCACCGGCAACAGATGCTTTACTTGATGACTCGCTAGAAACAACAGACGAAGCATTGATTGATGAGTTAATGACTTCTGATGACAATGATTTATTGCCAGCGACAGAAGAGCCTGTTGAGTCATTAATTGAAAATACGGTTGAACCAGAGCAAGCGTCTCTTTCAGACAGCAATGAAGTGTCAGCGGAAGAAATAGTATCCGCTGAAGAAACCGCATCATCGGTTGAAGATGATGAACTGAATATCGACTCACTGCTCTCTGAAAATTCTGATTTTGACAAACCAGTTTTTGAAGAGCGAGTTCAAGAAGAAACTGTACAGCAAGAACCAGAGCCGAAAGAAGCCGACGCCCAAGAACAGCGTGAAGACATCGCTGCTAGTTATGAAGAGCAAGTATCGCCATCGTCTTTAAATGATATCTCTGAAGATGATGAAGAGACGGTTGAAGACTGGTTAGCCGAAGCTATAGACGATGTAGAGTCGCCTGCGAATGTTGCCTCTGATTTTGACTTTGAACCGAAAATCCAAGGTAGCGATCAGTTTGAAGATGTCGTTGAATCCTTGCCAGAGCCAGAGCCAGAGCCAGAGCCAGAGCCAGAGCCAGAGCCAGAGCCAGAGCCAGTTCGTGCTGCACATATGCCAGAGATCGTTCCAAATGAATTCGGTGTGCCAGAAGACGATGATTGGCTGATTGAAGATGAGACGGCTCAACAAGAAACATTGGCACAAGTTGATGAAGTAGCGGAAGAGCCTGTGGTTCCTGCTGTTGAGTCTCAGTTAGATACTGAACCTCAGTTAGACCATGAGCCGCAAGTTGAAGCTGCACAACAAGTTGAAACCGAACCTCAAGTAGAAGCAACGGAACAAGCTGAAGCGGTAGAGCAAGAAGGCGAAGACGAGTTCTCGATTGATGATTTTGATCTTCCAGAGTTTGGTGAAGAAGATGCGTTGGCGGAAACCGACGCCGAAGTAACCCCTGAGCCAGTAACACCGGTTGTTGAACCTCAGTTAGATGCTGAACCTCTAGGACAAGAAGGCGAAGATGAGTTCTCGTTTGATGATTTAGAGCTTCCAGAGTTTGGTGAAGAAGATGCGTTAGCGGAAGCGGACGCTGAAGTAGCAACGGAGTCAGACGTCCCTGCTGTTGATGCTCAACTAGACACAGAATCAGAATCAACACCTGAGCCGCAAGCCGAAGTAGAGCCTCAAGCTGAAACGGCTCCTCAAGTTGAAGAAACGAAACAAGCAGAAATTCTAGGGCAAGAAGGCGAGGATGAGTTCTCGTTTGATGATTTAGAGCTTCCAGAGTTTGGCGAAGAAGATGCGTTGGCGGAAGTGGTTAGCGAACCGGATGAAGCGCAGTTAGAGCAAGATCTTGCTCCAGAGTCCGAAAAGTTTGAGTTCGATGACCTTGACCTGCCTGAATACGATGAAGAGAGCGCAAAAGCGGATTCAGTCTTAGATGACATCGAACAAAGCAGTGCTGAGCCTGTAGCGGAAGAGCAAGGCGTAGAGCTCGATGAGTTTGATTTGCCGGAATACGGTGAAGACGAAGCTATCTCCGATGCGTTTGCTGAGAAACCAACGCCACTGACTTCTTTCAGCCCACAGGGTGAAGAACAAGATGCGCTGCATGATTTATTTTCAAACCCGCAGAGTTTTAGTCATGGTGATGACTTCTCGGATACAGAAGATTTCTCAGACGCAGAAGGCTTCCCAGGTGCAGAAGAGTCTGATTTGGCTAGTTTCACACAACCTGATGAATCACTCGATTCTCCGTCAGAATTAAGCCCAGTACCTTCTGAGTTAAGCTCAGTGCCTACAACAGTTCAAGACGATCTGTTAGAAGGTTTTGAGGATTTTGATGAGACAGCATTAGCTGAATTACTTTCTGAAGATGTTCAAGACTCTGTCGACAGCATGTTCGACAAGCCACTGGATGCTACATCGATTGATAGTGCAGGGCTCGATATTGACGCCATGCTTGAAGTTGGCGGCGAAGACTGGAAAGGCTTCAACCTAGCTCCTGAGCAGCAATCGAGCATGCATAATGATGTGCCTGATGATCAACAGGAGATTTGGGCGTCGGCAGATCAACAAGCTGAACCAAAAATCAAACAAGAGAATTGGGCTCAACAAGACAACCTAACCGAGTCAGACAAAGGTCGTGATAAGCAATACATGACGATTGATGAGCTGATGGCTCAAGTTGAGCAAGAAGGCGAAGACGCGATTAATCCAGATGACGAAGAGTTGAAGCTAGATGTTGGCCTAAATGAATTCCCAGACGTTATCGGTGACATTGGTAATTACGATGTCGACACCAACGCAGAAGCCGCTGGTAAGCTCGATTTGGCTAAAATCTATATCGAGATGAGTGACTCACAAGGTGCAATTAAGCTTCTAGAAGAGGCTATCGTTGACGGCAGTGATGATATTCGTCGAGAGGCAAAGAATCTTATCGATACGTTAAACGGTCGATAAATTCAAAAAATTATAAAGGGTAGCGTTGGCTACCCTTTATTTTAGGGCGATACAGTTAGCGTCTATTTTATTTAGCTTGCTAAAACCACCGTCTAGGCGGTAGTGATTGTTTATTGAAGTTTTAGCCCCATCCTATTTGGGCTAGCACTCATTTCCGTATATACTTCTCGCCCATTTTCAAAGAGAACAAGAACATGAAAATTGCTTTAGGTATTGAATATAACGGTACCCACTACTTTGGTTGGCAGCGCCAACGAGACGTGAAAAGTGTCCAAGAAGAATTGGAAAAGGCTCTTTCAGTTGTCGCGAATCACCCTGTAGAAGTTATGTGTGCTGGTCGCACAGATGCCGGTGTTCACGGTACGGGACAAGTCGTTCACTTTGAAACTAATGTCGATCGTAAAATGGTTGCATGGACAATGGGCGCAAATGCCAACATGCCAAAAGATATTGCCGTTCGTTGGGCAACAGAAGTGAATGAGGATTTCCATGCTCGTTTTTCTGCAACAGCACGCCGTTATCGCTACATTATCTTTAACCATACTCTACGTCCTGGCATTTTGAATTCAGGTGTGAGCCATTATCATGGTCACCTTGATGAGAAAAAGATGCATGAAGCGGGTCAGTACTTACTTGGTGAGAACGACTTTACTTCGTTTAGGGCAACACATTGTCAATCTCGTAGCCCATGGAGAAACATGATTCACTTAAACGTGACTCGTCATGGGCATTACATAGTGATCGATATTAAAGCGAATGCGTTTGTTCACCATATGGTGAGGAATATTACTGGTAGCCTAATTGCGGTAGGTAAAGGTGATCAAAAACCAGAGTGGATTCAGTGGCTTTTAGAGGCTAAAGATCGAAAAGTGGCAGGCGCGACAGCGAAAGCGGAAGGCTTATACTTAGTAGATGTTGATTATCCTGAACATTTTGGACTACCAAGAGAGCCTATTGGCCCTCTATTTTTGCCGGATAATTTGAACTAAATGTGAGACTTAGGTTCAAAAAACATTACGGTTTCGTGCGTAAAATAGTCACGGAAAATAGGTACAACCAGTTTTTTATCTACAGTCGCTGTTTTATGTGCTTTAATTCCCGGCATAATTCCCAAATTTATTTCTTTCGCAATCAAGCGGAGGAATCGAAACAAAAAGGTCTTCCATGAGTTGGCTTGAAAAGATTTTAGAAAAAAGCAACATCGTAACATCTCGTAAAGCGTCGATCCCTGAGGGTGTTTGGACTAAATGTACTTCTTGTGAGCAGGTTCTTTACCATGCTGAACTAGAGCGTAACCTAGAAGTATGTCCAAAATGTGACCATCACATGCGTATGAAAGCACGTCGCCGTCTGGATACATTCCTAGACAAAGGTGAGCGTGTTGAACTAGGTACTGATCTTGAGCCACAAGACAAGCTGAAGTTTAAAGACTCTAAGCGTTACAAAGAACGTATCTCTGTTGCTCAAAAGAACAGTGGTGAAACAGACGCATTAGTTGCAATGAAAGGCGAACTGCTTGGTTTACCTATCGTTGCGTGTGCGTTTGAGTTCTCATTTATGGGCGGCTCAATGGGTTCTGTTGTTGGTGCTCGTTTTGTGAAAGCGGTAGATGCAGCTATTGAGAACAACTGTGGTTTAGTTTGTTTCTCTGCAAGTGGTGGTGCTCGTATGCAAGAGGCATTGATGTCTCTTATGCAAATGGCAAAAACCAGTGCTGCTCTAGAGCGTTTATCTGCGAAAGGCCTACCGTTTGTTTCAGTAATGACTGATCCAACAATGGGTGGCGTTTCTGCAAGTTTAGCAATGCTTGGCGATATCAATATCGGTGAACCAAAAGCGCTTATCGGTTTTGCTGGACGTCGTGTAATCGAGCAAACTGTACGTGAAGATCTTCCTGAAGGTTTCCAACGCAGTGAGTTCCTACTAGACCACGGTGCTATCGACATGATCGTTGACCGTCGTGAGATGCGTCAGCGCGTTGCAAGCCTTGTTGCTAAAATGACCAATCAGCCTTCACCATTAGTAGTTTCTGTGAACGATTCACCGAATGAAGCTGCTTATGAAGTACCAGAAGCGCCAGAAAAAGGGTAAAGTACCTTCTAACAAACCTACTTAATTATGGTTATGAGTTAGATGAGTCAACAACCTATTCCTCAAGCCACATCCTCTTTGGAGATGTGGCTTGATTATTTATCAAACATCCACACAAGCGCTATTGATCTTGGTTTAGACCGAGTTCAAGCTGTCGCCTCTAAGGCAAACCTCACCAAACCTGCTCAACATGTTATTACTGTTGCTGGAACCAACGGCAAGGGCTCAACATGTGCACTCATGGAAGCTATTCTATTGGATGCTGGTTACTCTGTTGGTGTCTACAGCTCCCCTCACTTAATTCGCTATAACGAACGTGTTCGTATCAATGGCAAAGATCTGTCTGATCAAAAGATGGTTCAGTCTTTCGATTTCATTGAGAAAGAACGTGGTGAAATCAGCCTTAGCTTTTTTGAATATGGCACTTTAGCAGCGTTACGTGCTTTTCAAACCGAAGCGGTTGACGTTGTATTGTTAGAAGTGGGTCTAGGCGGACGTTTAGACGCGACCAATATCGTTGAGCATGACGTTTCTGTGATTACTAGCTTGGCTGTCGACCATGTTGACTGGCTAGGTGATGACATTAATGTGATCGGTTTTGAGAAAGCGGGCATTTATCGTAGCGGTAAACCAGCTATCTGTGGTCAACCCAAGCCACCAGCTACGGTTGCGGCACACGCTGATGATATTAACGCTGAGTTCTACCAAGTAGGGATTCAATACACCTATGATGTAGATGGTGATACTTGGAACTGGCGCAGTGGCGCATTCCAGTTAGAATCGCTACCTATCCCAAGCTTACCGCTGCCGAACGCAGCCACCGCACTGATGGCATTAGGTACTTCAGAACTAAGCATTAGTGATGTGAACGTTGTTAACGGTATGAAGAATGCGCAGCTTCCTGGGCGTATGCAGCAAATTAGCGAACAACCGGTGATTGTGCTTGATGTAGCACACAACCCGCATTCTGCTGAGTACTTTGCGCAGCAAGTAGCGAAGAAGTATGCAGGCAAAAATTTACACGTTGTAGTCGCCATGCTTCATGACAAAGATATCCCCGCGACATTGGAAGTATTAGCTCCAATAACAACACATTGGTACCCAGCTTCGCTGAAAGGCCCACGAGCCGCAACAGCCGCTGAATTGTGTCAAAGCTTACCTGAAGGTGTAGAGCAGTATTCAAACCCTGTTGTAGCGTTTGAAGCGGCTTTAGCTTCTGTTATAGAGGACGATGTTGTGTTGGTTGTCGGTTCTTTTCATACCGTGGGTGAAGTGTTGGAGCATTGGCAGAAAAAAGGAAACTAAATGGCAAGTAAATTCCAAAGCCGATTAGTCGGCACCATCATTTTAGTGGCCATTGGCGTGATTGTATTGCCCGATGTGCTGGATGGTAAGAAGCTCCACTATAAAGAAGAGTTTGCAAGCATTCCGATTAAGCCTGAGCTTGATAGTAATGTTGAAGTGTTTGAAGTGCTCGATCCTGTTGAAGATCAGATTGCACTGCCGGACTCTCCGGTTGAGCAAGTGGTTGAAAGTGGTCGTACTGATAATTCAAACACGCAAACTGCGTCGGCTTCCAGTAACAAAGAAGCGGATAAAGTGGCGGTGGTGGTTAAGCCGGTACCTGAAAAAAATGAATACCAAGACAGTGCTTGGATTATTCAATTGATGGCTTTGAAGAATGCTGACAACGCAAAAAACGTTGTTAAGGATTTACAGAAGCGTGGTTATCAGGCTCATACCAAGCAAGAAAAAACATTTACGCGAGTAATTATTGGCCCGGATGTTTCTAAATCCAAACTTGAGCGACAAATTAAGGAATTAGAAAAAATTACGGGTTCAAAAGGCCAGTTGCTCAAATTTAAACCGTTAAATCCATAAGAAAACGTTTGCGTCAGCATTTTTTCTGTTAAAATGCGCGCCAACTTAAGATGAAGAATTCATGAATTGGTTAGATTTTGTCATTTTAGGCGTGATCGGCTTCTCTGCCGTGATCAGTTTAGTTCGCGGTTTCGCTAAAGAAGCGTTGTCACTTGTTATTTGGTTTGGAGCATTTTTTATTGCTAGCCAGTACTACGCTAAATTAGCAATGTACTTCACCAATATTGAAGATGAGATGTTTCGAAACGGAACTGCGATAGCAGCATTGTTTGTTGCAACGTTAGTTGTTGGTGCCTTAGTTAACTATGTCATCGGGCAGCTAGTTCAGAAAACAGGCCTGTCGGGTACAGACAGAATCCTCGGTGTCGTCTTTGGTGGCTTACGTGGTGTTTTGATTGTTTCTGCAGTGTTGTTTTTCATGGATGCGTTTACTGCATTCCCAAGTTCTGAGTGGTGGAAGAATTCGCAATTGGTTCCGGAGTTTAGCCGAATCATTGCGCCGTTCTTCGAGCATTTACAAGCAACATCTAGTTTCTTATCTGGCGCGCTCTAGCGCCAGTTAATGTCGAAAATCGAGGATTAGGACATGTGTGGTATTGTTGGAATCGTGGGTTCAACACCTGTAAACCAGTCTATTTATGACGCTTTAACGGTATTGCAGCATCGTGGCCAAGATGCCGCTGGTATTTGTACCATAGAAAGCAATCGTTTCCGTCTGCGTAAGGCGAACGGTTTAGTTAAAGATGTTTTTGAAGCAAAACACATGCAACGCCTCCAAGGCAACGTGGGTATTGGTCATGTTCGTTATCCTACAGCGGGAAGTTCGAGTGCTTCTGAAGCTCAACCTTTCTACGTAAACTCTCCATTTGGCATCACGCTGGCGCACAACGGTAACCTAACGAATGCAAGTGAAGTTCGTGAGAAGTTGTTCGAAAAAGACCGCCGTCATGTCAACACAACCTCTGACTCTGAAGTTCTACTAAACGTATTGGCTCATGAGATCGATACCGTAAAAGGTAACGTGACTTCAGACGACGTTTTCCGCGCAGTTGCAAACGTGCACCGCACTATTCGTGGTGCTTACGCAGTGACAGCGATGATCATCGGCCACGGCATGATCGCATTCCGTGACCCACATGGTATTCGTCCACTGTGTCTTGGTAAGCGTGAAATTAACGGTAAAACAGAGTACATGGTTGCGTCTGAGTCAGTAGCGTTAGACGCTGTTGGTTTTGATTTTATGCGCGATGTTGCTCCTGGTGAAGCTATCTATGCAACATTCGATGGTGAGCTTTTCACTAAACAATGCGCAGACAACCCACAACTAAACCCATGTATTTTTGAGTTTGTTTATTTTGCTCGTCCTGATTCATTCATCGATAAAATTTCGGTTTACAGCGCACGCGTTGAGATGGGTGAGATGTTAGGCAAGCGTATTAAAGAAGAGTACGCAGACCTAGACATTGACGTGGTTATTCCAATTCCTGAAACATCAAATGATATTGCTCTACGAATTGCTCAAGCGATTGATAAGCCATATCGTCAAGGTTTCGTGAAAAACCGTTACGTTGGCCGCACGTTTATCATGCCTGGTCAGCAGCAACGTAAGAAGTCGGTTCGCCGTAAACTCAACGCGATTCGTTCTGAGTTTAAAGGTAAGAACGTTCTATTGGTTGATGACTCGATTGTTCGTGGTACAACATCAGAGCAGATCATTGAGATGGCTCGTGATTCTGGTGCAAACAAAGTCTTCATGGTTTCTGCCGCTCCGGAGGTTCGTTTCCCGAATGTTTACGGCATCGATATGCCAAGCGCGACGGAACTCATTGCTCATGGCCGTGATAACGAGACGATTTGTAAGCAGATTGGCGCAGACGCTTTGATCTTCCAAACGCTACCAGACTTAATCTCAGCTGTAGGTATGGGTAATCAAGACATCTCTCGTTTTGATACTTCTGTATTCAACGGTGAGTATGTAACGGGCGATATCGACCAAGCGTACCTAGATTTCCTAGATTCTCTACGTAATGACGATTCAAAGGTTGAGCGTGAGATCCAACAAGATCTCGCTAATCTAGAGCTACATAACGAAGGCGCTTAGCGTACTCATAAACATGAGTAATAAAAAACCAGAGCATCGACTCTGGTTTTTTTGTTTGCGGGGAAGGGGATTGAATCTTAGTGAATGTGGTATGCGATCACAAAATCGATAAACAATCTAACCTTCTCTGGCAGGTGGTCTTTGTGGTTGTAAAGCATGTAGATATCACGAGGGTTAGCGCTCCAGTCCTCTAAGACTTGCACTAAGCTGCCATCTTCAATGTATTCGCGGATCATAACGTCGGGCATTAGGGTGATACCGAGGCCTTCTGAACATGCTTGTCTCACGACATTGAGCGCATTCGCGTTGAAACGGCCTTTCTCGCTATTCACCACCGTCTCTTCATTCGAATTACTCAGCTGCCACTTAATCAGCGGATAGCCTTTAAGTAGCGAATGATTCGCGAGCTCTTCTGCATGACTTGGTGCCGGGTTCTTCGCTAAGTAGTCAGGACTTGCGATAAGAATATCTTTTACTTCACTGATTTTTCGAGCGATTAGACTTGAATCACGTTGTGGACCTACTCTGAAAATCACGTCCCACTCGGTTGGATCAAGCTGATCGGCTTGGTTGTTCATCATCAGCTCAATATTAATATCAGGATATTGAGTCATGAATTCACTGAACATCGGCATCATCATGCGCTTGGTCAGGTTTGAGGGTGCCGTAATGCGAATCTTACCGGAAGCTCCTTTACAAACGTCAGTCAGTTCTTCTGCAGTAGAAGATAGACGTTGCAGTAATGGAGAGCATTCGTTGAAGAAACGTTCGCCTGCCTCTGTTAAAGAGAGTTTACGCGCGTGTCTATTGAGAAGTCTTAGGTTTAGTGAATCTTCTAAGGCTTGGATGCGTCGTGTAATGGTCGCAACCGGAATCATAGTCTTGCGTGATGTTGCGGTGTAGCTCCCATTTTCAACGACAAGTCGAAAGAGGTTTAAATCATCTAATTTCATAAATCCAGACACATTTGTTTACAATCTCATCTAATTTATACGTAATAGTGAGATCAATGTTTGCGTTACGTCAATTCGTTGCACTATTTACCAGTATTCCAACCCTTGTCACGAATTTCCAGTAAAGAGTACGTATTTGTGTATTTAGCAATTTGTTACTAAGTTTTATATTAGTTCTTGGAACAGATAACAATAATAATTCGACTTAGTTTTGTGAGGTTAGAGATTATGTACAAAACTCACAGTCAGCCAGTTATGACCTCGGCTCAGGAAGTTCTCAATCAAAAATGCGTTATGTTGGTTGATGATGATCCTATTTTTCGCCGGATAACCAGCGCGTATTTAGACAAGATTGGTTATAAAGTGGTTGAGGCTGAAAATGGGCTGGACGCTCTGCAAAAGCTTAGAGACTCGGCGCCAGATTTAATTGTGTGTGACTTATCAATGCCTATTCTGGATGGCATTGAGCTTGTAGAAGAGCTCAGTTTAGAGTATCCGTCACTGCCTATGATCGTTGTGTCTGGCACCGATGATATGTCTGATGTGGCGAAAGCATTACGATTTGGTATCAAAGACTTTTTAGTCAAACCTCTGGAGGATCACGGTCATTTAGGCAGTGCGATTGCGAATACATTAACAGATTCGTTCGATAACATTTCAGACCAACGAGATTTTTCAAGCCAATGGTTTTGCGTTGATGACGGCGGAGAGATCCCTGAAGACCAAGAGCTGCATTGGCACCTAAATCACTTGCAAGATAACCCTAGTGCGGCAAGAGACTTATTGCACGCGCTGCTTCCTGACAAAGACACACGACAAGGCTCATGGCGTTGCAGTTACCGCCTACTACAATCAACAGAGATGATGCCACTTGTGTTCGACTATGCGTGGATGATGAACGGGCAGTTTGCTTTCTACCTCGTCGATTCGTCGTCTTCTGATAACGGCGGCTCAGCGGCCACATTGTTGGTGAGAGCGTTATTCCACGATTACATCAGAAATAGAAAAGATTTTAACGTTGATCTCAAAGATATTGCGGAAATTTTGGAGAAGGGGATTCGTTGCTCTAAATGTTCAACCCCTGTGAATGCTTTGTTTGGTGTTGCTGACCTTGCTGTGGGAACTATCTCTATTTTACCTGCGGGTTTAGATGGACAATGGTCGAATGGCGAATTGAATCAACATATTGCGGCGGGCGAGCGCTTGGGTGAGAACTGTAAGAAGAACTTCATTACACGGGATCTTCCGATTGAACAAGGCTGCCAGTTATCATTGAGCCTGCTTGGGTCGGCCAGTTTTAGTTTAGACATACACCAAGGGTCCACCGATTAACCCTATATTTCCTCGGTTTTTGTGAATAATTGATTAAGGTATAGTTGCGCAAATGGTGTGGCCATGCCTTTTTTGTTAAATGTCGATTTAGCAAAGCGGGTTTGGTTCGCCAGATACTTACCTTTACTAACAAAAACAAGAAGCAATCATGGCAGATAACAAAGACTTTCAAGACCCGTTTAATGTATTCTACTTTTTAGGATTTTTAGCCGCATTTTTAGTGATTCCATTATTACCAGCAACACTTACGTTGATCCGTGTATTCAATGGTTACGCAACATTCTAGTTAAGTTATCGTCGCCGATTGGTGATAGCTAACTCAAGGAGGCCACAATTAGCGTTCGAGTTTTAAGCCTCAATATTGCTGGTGGCCTTTGCATATTTCTCGCAGTTTTAGGGATAGCTTTACCCGTACTGCCAACCACGCCTTTCCTCCTTCTTGCCAGTGCATGTTTCATGCGAAGCAACCCCAAAGTTCACAAATGGATGCATGAGCATAAAACGCTGGGTCCCTTGTTGAACAATTGGTATCAACATGGTGCCGTTACCAAGCAAGTAAAAACGCGTGGCGTGTTCTTTATCTTGTTAAGTTTTGCGTTATCGATCTACTTTGCCCCGATCATTTGGGTCAAGGCTTTCCTAATTTGTGTACTTGTTATTCTTCTCACATGGTTTATGCGACTTCCAACCCATGAGTTGGTTGCTGACAGCAAAGAAAATCACTACCATTAAGCCAGTGTGCCTGCTTGTATAGCGGGCGTTTATTATTTCAGCAATTTGAGTTATGACTCTCGTTGCAATGAATACCAATCGTACCTTTCCTTAATTCCGAGCGTTGATGTTTGATTCGTTAACGAGAGTTTGGAAAGCGGCCTAATGAAGTGCATAAGATTATGAACACAGAAAAAATCTCTCTGATCAAAGCAAGCATCAAAAGCATTCCTGATTACCCTAAAGCGGGTATTTTGTTCCGTGACGTAACAAGCTTGATGGAAGATCCTGCCGCTTACAAAGCGACAATCGATCTGTTGGTGGACACATACAAGGGCATGGGCTTTACTAAGATCGTTGGTACTGAAGCTCGTGGTTTCTTATTTGGTGCGCCTTTGGCACTAGAGCTAGGTGTTGGCTTCATTCCTGTTCGTAAACCGGGCAAGTTGCCTCGTCAAACTGTGGCACAATCTTATGAGCTTGAGTACGGCACTGATACGCTAGAAATTCATACCGATGCTATCGTTGAAGGCGATAAAGTGCTGATGGTTGATGACTTGTTAGCAACAGGCGGTACGATTGAAGCGACAACGAAGCTGATTCGTCAGCTTGGTGGTGTGGTTGAACACGCTGCATTTGTTATTAACCTTCCAGAAATCGGTGGTGATAAGCGCTTACAAGGCTTAGGTCTAGAAGTGTTTAGCATCTGCGAATTCGACGGTCACTAATCCTTTTCGGAATTATTCATGAGCTATCTTGCGTTAGCGCGAAAATGGCGACCAACCAAATTCAAAGAAGTGGTTGGTCAAGCCCATGTTTTAACAGCATTAGAGAATGCCCTTAGCCAAAATAGGTTGCATCACGCTTACCTATTCAGCGGTACACGAGGTGTCGGTAAAACGACCATCGGCCGTTTGTTTGCGAAGGGACTCAACTGTGAAACAGGCATTACTTCAACCCCTTGTGGTGAGTGTGCAACCTGTAAAGAGATCGATGAAGGTCGTTTTGTTGACCTGCTCGAGATCGATGCTGCCTCACGTACTAAGGTAGAAGATACCCGCGAGCTTCTGGACAATGTTCAGTACAAGCCTGCACGTGGTCGCTTCAAGGTTTACCTAATCGATGAAGTACACATGCTGTCTAGGCACAGTTTTAACGCGCTTCTAAAGACCTTAGAAGAGCCGCCTGAGTATGTGAAGTTCTTGCTCGCAACGACTGATCCACAAAAGCTTCCGGTTACGATTCTTTCACGTTGTTTGCAGTTCCATCTTAAGCCGATCAGTGTCGATAATATCCACGAGCAGCTCGATCATATTCTTGAACAAGAAAATGTGACATCTGAACCTCGTGCGCTTGGGATGATTGCTCATGCTGCTGATGGCAGTATGCGTGATGCGCTAAGCCTGAGTGACCAAGCTATCGCATTGGGTAACGGTAATGTCGTAACAGACACTGTTGCTCATATGCTTGGAACGCTGGATACAGACCAAGCGATTCACCTACTTGAAGCGATTAGCAGTAAACAGCCTCAGCAGGCGATGGCTTGTATTCAAGCTCTTGCTGAAAATGGCGTTGAGTGGGATGGATTGCTGAGTCAACTTGCGACTCAATTACACCGTTTGGCGATGTATCAAGCTTTGCCGTCTACTTTAGACAAGGCCCAGCCTGATGCTGAAAGGCTGGAACTGCTGAGCAAAACGTTAAGCCCTCAAGACATCCAACTCTACTACCAGATAGTGCTAAAAGGTCGTCAAGACTTACCATTATCGCCAACCGCTCGTGTTGGTATTGAGATGGTGGTTCTGCGTATGTTGGCATTTAGGCCTGCTGAGCAAACTGTTGCTACGGCAATCTCGACTCAGTCGACAAGCCCAGCGCCAGCTCCTGCAGCTCAGAATCCGGTTCAGAACCAGGTTCAGAGTGTTGCTGAGCCAATGAGTCAACCTGTGCCAGAGCCGAGACAGCCAGTTCAGGCTCCTGCGGTTTCACAGCCTCAAGTGCAACAACAGGCGCCTCAGCAGCAAGCTAAACCGCAACAGTCGGCACAACAGCAACCGCAGCAGAATCAGAGCCAATATTCAGATTCGCAAGGTTACGTTGATCACTCAGGCAACCAAGGTTATCCAGAACAGGATTACCCGCACAGCCAGTATGATGTACCACCTGCTTATGATGAGCGTCCAAGTTACGGTGCAGATCAGCCTCAGCAGCAACAAACGAATTATCAGAGCCAGAGTCCGGTTCAACAGCTAAGCGCTGCGCCTTCTGCTCCTCCTGTTTCGCAAGAGCAACCCGCGCGTGCAACTTCACCGGTGAGTGGTTTACGCCACCAATTGCGCTCTCAACGCAGAGGCAGCGCGGCAACAGATAACAAAGGCTCAACGCCAAAAAAGGCTAAAGCGACACCAGCTAAAACTTCAGTTCTTGACCGAGTTGCTCAGCAACACGGTGGTTCTGAGCGGGTGTCGCCAGCTTCTTTATCAGCCTCTTCTACTGAAAAGGTAACCAATGATAATGAACCTTATCGCTGGAAACCGTCTAAACCTGTAGTGAAAGAGGTGAGCAAAGAGCTTACACCTACTCAGATCAAGCGTGCGTTAGAGCATATTAAGACACCAGAAATGGTCGATAAATTGCTTCAAGAGTCGATTGCTCAAGATGAATGGTCTGCCACGATTCAAAAGCTAGAGACAGCCAAGCTTGTTGAACAGTTAGCATTGAACTCAGTGTTTGCTAAAAACGACACATCAATCACTTTAACGTTAAGAGCGAGCCAAGCTCACTTGAATACGGATCGCGCACAGAGCGAACTATTACAGTCGCTCAATACCGTGTTGGGAGAAGAGTGTCATTTGAGTGTTGAAATCGGCGATGGTGGAGAAACGCCACTAGAACTACGAGAAAGATTGTATCAAGGTAAGTTGAAAGACGCGTTTACCGCTTTGGAAAACGATGCCAACGTACAGTTTATTGAAAGACGTTTTGCTGCAGAACTCGACAGAGACAGCGTTCGTCCTATCTAGAACTTTTTCACGTTTAGTGACCGGCGTATCATCCCAGATAAGCAAATCTGAGAACTGAACACCGAGGGGTTGAATCACACTGTTTTAACCCCCATTTAAGCACGTATAGCTTAATTAATTTTAATAAACCAATTAGACCAGAGAGTATTAACATGTTTGGTAAAGGCGGTATGGGCAACATGATGAAGCAAGCCCAGCAAATGCAAGAGCGCATGCAAAAGCTTCAAGAAGAAATCGCAAATATGGAAGTTACAGGTGAGTCAGGTGCTGGCCTTGTAAAAGTAACGATCACTGGTAGCCACAGCGTTCGCCGTGTTGATATCGATGAAAGCCTAATGGAAGACGATAAAGAGATGCTTGAAGATCTTATCGCTGCTGCTTTCAACGATGCGGCTCGTCGCGTTGAAGAAACTCAAAAAGAGAAAATGGCTGGCGTAACTGGCGGAATGCAACTTCCACCAGGTATGAAGATGCCTTTCTAAGTAACTCATTCTTAAAGGTTAATTCTCGTACTAGCTTGTGTTGAACTGGCCATTACTTGAAAATCAGAACGGTTATATATGCGTACCAGTCATATGCTGGAGCATTTGATGGAGGCCTTACGTTGTCTACCTGGGGTTGGCCCCAAGTCGGCGCAGCGTATGGCCTTTCATTTGTTACAGCGCGATAGAAAAGGCGGCCTGCAGTTGGCTGAAGCTCTTAGCCAAGCAATGACAGAAATTGGTCATTGTAATGAGTGCCGTACTTTTACCGAAGAAGAGACCTGCCACATTTGTACCAATCCTAAACGTCAGGATAACGGTCAAATTTGTGTAGTAGAGAGCCCTGCAGACATCGCAGCCATTGAAGCAACGGGTCAATATTCCGGTCGTTACTTTGTGCTTATGGGGCATCTTTCACCACTTGATGGTATTGGTCCAAGTGACATCGGTCTCGATGTCTTGGATTACCGCTTACGTCGTGGTGATATCACTGAAGTTATTTTAGCGACTAACCCGACAGTAGAAGGGGAGGCGACAGCACATTACATTGCTGAGCTATGTAATGCCCATGAAGTGAACGCTAGCCGTATCGCCCATGGTGTTCCTGTTGGTGGTGAGCTCGAGCTGGTGGATGGCACCACGCTTTCACACTCGTTACTCGGTCGTCATAAAATCTAAAAAAGCCGCTTGGTGAACCATCACCAAGCGGCTTTTTCTTTTATGGTTCTCAAAGGTTTCTATTCCAAAACACTTCTCTGAGCTTAATCTGAACCTCTCACCGCTTTGTATATCATTGCGCCAATCACGGCACCAATAATCGGTGCAATCCAGAATAGCCATAACTGAGAAACAGCCCAATCACCAACAAATACAGCCACGCCGGTACTTCGAGCGGGGTTAACAGAGGTGTTCGTTACAGGGATACTGATAAGGTGGATTAAGGTTAAACAGAGACCAATTGCGATAGGAGCAAATCCAGCAGGTGCTTTCGAATCTGTCGCGCCCATGATCACGAATAGGAACACCATGGTCATGACCACTTCACAAACGAGTGCAGCGGTAAGTGAGTAACCGCCCGGTGAGTGTTCACCATAACCATTGGAAGCAAAGCCAGAGGCAGCTGCATCAAAGCCAGCTTGGCCTGAAGCAATCACAAATAACACGCCACCTGCGATAATACCGCCAATCACTTGGGCAATAATATAAGGTGCGACATCTTTGGCATCAAAGCGACCACCGCTCCACAGTCCAATAGTAACAGCAGGGTTGAGATGACAGCCGGATATATGGCCAATAGCAAAAGCCATGGTGAGAACGGTTAAACCAAAAGCGAGGGAAACTCCGAGTAGACCAATTCCCACATCAGGGAAAGCCGCGGCTAAGACGGCACTACCACAACCGCCTAACACCAACCAAAACGTACCAAACATTTCTGCAATATACCTATTCATAACGATCCTTATTAATCTGTACCAGTATCAACAAGATAGTTTAGATTTCGCAAGTTTGTGAAATCTTGGGCATATAAGCGACAGAAAGGGAGTGTTTTGGGTAGCAAATAGCCGACAGAGATTGCAGTGATTTTTAAACGAAATGCCATAACTGTTTAACGACAAGCTCCAGAAACTGACTAAAGTGCGATCTATTGTGTTGTTCAATAAATAAAACTGGTTGAAGATATTATTAATTCTTATTGGAGCCTGCGATTCATGAAAAAGTTAGCGATTTTAGTAGTAACGACATTATTACTCACTTCATGCGGAGGTGGTGACAGCGGTGGCGGTAGCGCTGCCACTAGTGGTGGTTCTAGCGCTCAGAAACTGAATACGGACATAGGCGTAAGTGATGCCGATATTCAAACATTGAAAGGCTACAAATTCCTATCCGTTGATGGTAAAGGATTTGAGTCTCCAAGCAATTTTAAAGCGAAGTAGTAGGAGTCAAGTTTTGAAGAAATTATCTATAGGTATTATCCTTGCCACTCTTGGTACTTCTGTTTATGCGTCGCCAAATCTAGAAGGTTATTTTCAAGCTCGTGAATTGGTAAATTATGCGGCAGGAAGTTTACAAAAAGCAAAAGTAGACTTTATAGCCCTAGATTATGCTGTAGCTAAATTACCTGCAGCTTCACAAGCTCAACTGGTTCCTTTTAATACTGTATTGGGGGAATTCTCGACAAACAGTTCCGTAAGCAGTAGTGACGCGACTGCTTTGCTCAGCCGAATTAACTCTAAAGCCTTATCTGGTCAATATGTTTGCCGCATCAATAGCAATGGTACTGTTCTGGCATATAGTGCGGAGAACGGAGAACAGTGTGCAGCGGACAAGTATGAAAAGGCTGCATTAGCACTAGCGAAGAAAGGCGATGAACTGCGATTCTTCCGTTCATACAGTCAAGGTTATTTTCAAACCTTAACTTATAAGGTTGATGCAACCTCTAGTGATGAAACAGTTCGTTTAGGCTACTTTAATAAACATGGTGGAAAATGGATTGGTGAAGCGGTTAAGGTAGTAAAAGGTAAGGCGCAAATCAATAGTACGGATGTTGATACTTACGATGTCATCGCTTACCGAGATTACAATATCTCATCATCGAAAGGTGTTTCTCCGAACACATCAATTAGCTTTACTGAACAACCGTTTTTTATCACAGATGAAGTCACAGATCTCGACTCTTCTGGACAATCAGTCCATATAACAAAGACTAAATTTTCAAGCCTTCACCAGTTTGATGGCCCTTACCGTGGAAGGCATATTGATTCGAAAGGTTGGTTTAATTGGTTTAACCAAGATTACGTGGGTCAATACGAAATTGGAGGTAAAAAAGTTTACGCCGTTTCGGACACACAAAATTTAGTCGTCAAAAAAGACTTTAGTGGTGCGGTAGATAGCTGGACTCGCGTTGATGTCGACAAAGCTGATCAAGGTAGTGGTGCAGGTGACTGGACTATGTACATGTTTAACAATACAAACAATTTGATAGGTGAAAGCCCAACTTATTGTCAAATCAAAGCGATAGCAGAAGGTAAGCCGGTAGTTCAACTTTTATCATCAACAGGCGTTATGACGCACCCACCAATTACAAACTGTGACCAAGTTGATCCTGGCCATACAAAGAAAGTGATTGCATCATTTAAAGACGGGAATAACAAAACAGTTTCTGTTACTTCTCCTAAGCTAAAAGCAAGCGCTCAACATATTATGGCGCTTGGGCCTATTGTTGATCAAGGACAGAAGGCTAAATTCACAGTGCAAGATGCTAGAGATTTATTGTCATCGACTCGCTATAAAGCGGCTTTAGCAGAAATGACACCGCAATTTTTGTCTTCAAAGCCACATGATATTTTAAAGTAGATTCTGTCTTTGATGAATTGGAAGCACCTTTTATAAGGTGCTTTTTTGTACATATTAAATAACTTCACTTGGCTAATTTCATTTTTAGGATAGAATCGCCCACCTTCTTTCCTTTGATTCTATTTAAGGTCCAATTATGGAATGCCGTCTTCATTGTGGTGCTTGCTGTACAGCGCCTAGTATTACATCTTCATTCCCCCTTCATCCTCATGGAAAGAAGTCTGGTGAGCGTTGTAAGCAGCTTACTGTTGATAACCTATGTAAACTATTTGGTAAAAAAGAGAGGCCTCAGGTCTGTTTTGACTTTAAAGCTGAAAGCTGGGTATGTGGGGCTACGACAAGCGAAGCTATTCAAATACTCACGGATTTAGAAAGTTCTACCGCATAGCGAAAGAGCGTTAGCTGATTTTATTCTTGAACTTATATTCGGCTAGCGGTATAACACGCACCCCAGTAAAAGAGTAAGAAGTAATCCTATGACGATTCCATTTTGGCAAGAAAAGACACTAGAGCAAATGACCGAGAACGAGTGGGAATCACTGTGTGACGGTTGTGGTAAGTGTTGCCTACATAAACTAATGGATGAAGATAGCGATGAAGTTTACTACACTAATGTGGCGTGTAGCTGGTTAAACGACAAAACATGTTCGTGTAAAGATTACCCGAACCGATTCACTTCAGGTGAAGAGTGTTTGAAGCTGACTCGTGACAAAATCGATGAGTTTCACTGGCTACCAGATACTTGTGCTTACCGTCTTCTATCTGAATCTAAGCCGATTCCTGAGTGGCACCCATTGATTACGGGTTCTAAATCAGAGATGCATGCTGCAGGTGAAAGTGTTCGTAACAAAGTGGTATACGAAATCGATGTTGTCGATTGGGAAGACCACATCCAAAACTTACCTGATAGACTAAAACCTCATAATTAACTTTTAAAGTTGAGAATGCTGTGTGTGCTGATTGTATACACAGCATGAGGTTTAGTATGTCAAGTAACGATGAAAATCATAAAAAAGTCATACGAAAAGAGATAGAAATTTCACCTATCCCTAACTTCGTTTACGATAAACCATTGGTATCCATTGATGTGAATGGCGAACCTCAGGTTACCTACCGTGCCAATGGCAATACGTTCCCAATAAAGAAACTCCCCTTACTCTATATCGCAGGGTATGACGACAAAGACAACCTAATCAGCTACCAGCCATTAGACATGGTCAATGAGTTCTTATTGTCGAAAGCAATCGATGATGGTGTGCTTGAGCTTGGTACAGATGCACAGGGGCTTGCCCATTACTTCAGCTTTGTATTGGACAAACAGGCGGAGTGGGATGCTGAATACGATGAAGGTGACTTTGACCCTCTCTATGATGACCCCCGTCCAGAATGGAGTTCTTTTCCTCGCAACAAGCAGGAACGTTTAACCTACCAATATCGAGATGGAATCAAGCAGCTCGCTATTGATGGTGTATTGGCTAAAACAACGGCTAGGCAATATATGAGCAGTGTCGTTGGTTTCTATAAACACTGTCTTCGCCAAGGTATCCGCTTTAATAACCCTCCCTTCCAGTTCGAGACAGTGAACATCCATTTCAAGGCGTCTGCATCCAGTATGAAAGCTTACCAACGTAAGCAGGTGCACACGACGGATATGCGGATTAAGTTTGCTAAGTCATCTCGCAGTGGTGGCACAAACCTCAGCAACCTTCGCCGTGACTTAAAACCGTTTACCAATAGTGAATGGAATATCCTACAAAATATACTGATGAAGGCCCGCAGGGTAGTTCGCCATGGTGACAATAATAAACTGCATTCACTGCCGATTGAGTTTTGCCTGCACCCAATGATTTGCCGTTATACAGGCTTACGCCGAGAGGAGGCAGCGAGCCTTCATTTGGGACAGATTGTTAACCCTGAAACAATGATTCAAGACGGCAATGAGGTTTTCAAAAAGCCTGTGATGGATTTGGGTGTCGGTGACAAATATCAATCACTCACCAAGACGGCTGAGGGCTTTGCAGAGAAGAATAAAAGCCGCGTTACCATTATCCCCGCCGCACTGATGAAGATGCTTTACGATTACTCGCAGTCGGACAGGTATCAAAAGCGCCTTAAGAAATTCAAAGCATGGTGCAATGAACAGGTTGAGGCTGGTAATACGCATCTCTTTGAGGGTGATGATGCCATTAACCCTCAACTGGAATACCTGTTTATTACCCAGTCTGGGAAACCCATGTTTACGCGGTTACAAGACTTTACTGGGCGCTGGGTGGAAATTCGTAGCACTGCAAATCTAACCCAAGGTCTCGACAAACCGATTGTAGGCTCCATACATAATTTACGTTCAACGTTTGCTGTGAATATCTTCCGCCACCTTTTAAATAAAATGGATGAGTATGGCAATCCATCAATTACACCTGATGAAGCATTGGATAGGGTATCAGCACTGCTAGGTCATGAAGATAGAACGACGACCATGGAGTACCTGAAAATTGCACAGGATACGCCTTCTGCCGATGAAATCTACGAGGACATACTGGACTATATTGGTGCTTTTGATGACTTGGAGGTGGCAGTATGATGCAAGGGCGTAAGCGTACCAAAATTACAACAAAGAAGACCAGCGCACCTATCATCCCACTTCGCTTTGAAGATATGGTTTTAGATTTTGGAAATAGGGTTAAATCTTATACTTACCGCTTGTGCTACCTTAACGTTCCTACATTGAAACAAATTAAAGCTGGTGATGAAGTGTTGGCTAAAAGAGATGATATTATTCGGGATATACATCTAAAGTTAGAACATCTATCCGACAAAAAATTTCATCAAGGGTATTTTTCTGGGCTCGTTAATTACTTCCGTTACCTTGATAGTATTCATTATCAAGGTGACTTTTTCAGCAATGCAGTGATGAGTGATTGCATTAAGCACTTCAATAAATTACGTGATCAAGGTAATCAGGTTAGTGTAGTTGAGCTAATCAAAACCAGCTTATCTTTTTTATTAAGACTGTGGAATAGAGAGTCAGATCTCAAGAAGTTGCCAGAGGTTTCAGCAAAGCCTTCTTCAGCGAGTAAAGCATTCCAATTGGAAACTGAGTTGAAACCATTATCAAAGGTGTTGGTTAAAGGGGCATTGACGTTTCAGGAATCGATTGAGAAAAATCAGTTGTTAGATATTCACCCTTTCTTTGATGATAATTTGTTCACTAAAAGAGCAATAAAAAATGGGTGGACAAATCATAAAATTGCAGCTAATCGACTTGGATTCAAAGTATGTATGAAGCCCATGATAGCAACAATAAATAGTAGCCCCCTTAAATATGAGCGGCTTCATACGCAAGTTTTTTATAATCATGCATCACGCAACTGGTTTTTCTTGTTTTCAATGCTTATTGGAATGAATAAATCGGTGCTCGCGAATATAAGACATAAGGACGTTTCTTTTAATAGTATTGGTAGTGGGCGATTTGTTTTTGCTGGTGAAAAGTTCAGGGCTGGATATAAGAGCTTGGATAATGCATGCGGCTTTAGCCTTAGAACGAAAGAGTTGATTATTCGATGGCTTCAAACATCTAAATTGATGTACCAATCACTGGGCATCCCGTTTTCAAGTGAGTTGCCGCTTTGTCCTTTCTTTAGTGCTACCGGAGAGGTTTGGACTTTCAATACCCATGGAACGAATATCAATTATATAAATCGGCACCTTGAGAAAGTGACTGGGCTGAGTGTTACTGCAAGTCGGTTTAGAGCGACAAAATCCGATTTACTGATGCGAGTGACTGAAGATATCTTTCTTGTGTCACAGGGGCTAAATAATACCATGAATGTTGTCGTCAAACGCTATTCTAGCGGTGTTCAGTCAGACCATGATACTAACCTCAACGCTACGTTTGGTGCGCTAAGCGCTGCTGCAAAGGGTGAGGAGATTGGTAAAGCTATCGAGGATGCAAAGGTGATGCACTGCGATATTTTGTCAGATTATGATTATAAGACATTGCGCAGTCGTGAAAGCAAAGAGCATCCATTAATGACAACACCCAGTGGCATCAAATGCGCAGGGGCAACACCTGAAAAGCTTATTGCAGAAGCAAGACGAATGAAACAGTTGGGCATTGATTTTTCTAAAGATGCTGGGCGTTGCACCGACTTTCTTGCTTGCTTTGATTGTGACAGCCATAAATTGGTAGCGTCAGAGAATGATATCTGGTTAATGCTGTCATTTTTAGAGCAAATCGAAGAACTCAAAGACATGGTAGCAAGTAATTCTGCACCTAAGGATGAGTATTTCGTGGTGGAAGGCATGTTGAAAAAAGTCCTCCTCAGGTTGAAACAAAAAGCACCGAAAAACTACGCTCTAGCAAAGCAAAAAGTGGATGATGGCGATTACCACCCGTTTTACCAAAACCGAGCAAGCGCAAGCCAATTCTTTAAGAGGTAATTTATGTCTGAAAAGCCCATACAGTTTCACCAAGAATTCGCTGAAAATCCATATGTGGCATTTGACTCTGATGGAGAAGGAGTGTCACGTGTCTTCGATGTAGTGTGGGATTTTCACGCCCTGAACCAGAATGCAAAAACCCTTTCTTTTGCGTATATTGATGAGAAGTATCGTCAAGGTATTCAGTCTTATCTTTATTTACTGATGCAGTGGCAAAAGAAGAATTCAAGCTCAGGTTCACATGCTGCTGTTAGTTCATTGAAAAGTAATAGGAACATGTTAAATGCTCTTGCTGTACGTTTGGGTGAGGGGAATTTTGATTTACTTTCAAACGAACGAGAGTGGAAAAGGTGCTCAAAAAAATTAGAGGGGTATGGTAGTGAAAGTGTGTGTCAACACCTCGCTTCTCTGATTAATACATTGAATAGAGCGAATCTTGTCAAGCGATATGTACAAAAGCGAGAGTGGACTCGGTGGATTCGCTCAGATGCCCGGACTAGGCAAGCTGTCGCACTACCGGAGGCCATTCATGTCAATATATTAAAAACTGTCGTTCAGTTTGTTGAAACCTATCATCCCTATCGCCACCAGATCGCAAATGCTATGGAAAAGTTTTATCTATACCATGATGAAATGTTCAATGCTGAACTAAATAAACTAGGAGTGAAAACGTTAAATGATCGGCAAATGAAAACATTCTTAAAAAGGATGTCTACCAGAACTAGGAAGTGGCCAGAAAGAACAGTTATTCCTGAGTTCTCATTTGATAGAAGAGGAGCATGGTTAGGCAAATTGCTGAGGATATGCTTTATCTGTGTCGGTTTATTTTCTGCAGCCAGAAAGGAAGAGCTGCTTTCCATGAATAAGGATAGCTACGACGATACACTGGCAACTGTACCTAAAGTTTCTGGATTCTCTACAAAAGGAAATAAGGGAGAAAAGATTTTCACGACATGGAATACAGCGCCGATTGCCAAGCTTGCACTAGAATTATCTTTTGATGCCACGCAAGCTGCGAGGAAGTATTGTCAACAACGATTAAATGATTTTTTTCATAATGGGCGACTGACAAAGGATCGATATAATGCTAGATCTCAAGAGCTAGAGAGCGCCTTTATATCTTCCGATATGTCTTTTGACAGTGAAGTGTTGCTAAATAAAAAATCGTTGATGTTTAAGATTGATGGCGCTGGTAAATGCGATGCATTGAATATGAAAGAACTTAACATTATGGCGACAGATGAAGATGTTGAGGAATTTGATTATTTAAATCCAGACCGTGTAGGGAGCTTAAAAGTCGGAGGCGGCTTACCAAAGCTTAGTCCACATGATTTACGGCGGAGTTTTGTGGTCTTTATGGTAAAAAACCGATTGGGCAACGCACTCACAGTAAAATATCAGCTTAAGCACCGCAATATTAATATGTCTAACTGGTATGCGAATTATTCCGAACTCGCACGTACGAACCAACTGTTGATGGATACTCAGTTAATGAGTGAATTTGACGAAGCCATTGAAGCATCTGCTGTAGACGCATGGGATGAGATTTACAATGTATCCAATACCTTAAGTGGCGTTGAAGGCGAACGTATCGCTCAGAATAAAGCAGAACGGCTAGCACAGGGTGAAGAAATAGTTATGTCCCGAAGTGAGTTGCTCGCTTTGGTGAGGTCGGGTGACAAAGCCATTGTGCTACTTCCTACAGGGGGGTACTGCACCAACCGTAACTGTGAGCGTCTTTGTTCTCTGATGGATATTGTCGAAGCCCCCTGTGAGCATAAGGTTATTACTGATAAGGCGGCCAAAAAGCTTTCAAGAGAACGGGACAATCTCATTGCTTCATTCCAGGCAATCAATGACATGGGTGATTATGCCAATGAGTTGATTCTAGACGCCAGAAAAAAGAAGATTCAGTCTATTGAACCTACATTGGTCAAACACAGCATCTCATTTGATGGCTTCAATGATGATATTAAGGCGGTATGGTCATGAAAGTTGAGTATAAGGCAACCTGCAAAGCCGAGGGTTTACTGGTCAATGCATTTCAGCGCTTATTAGATGGCAAGCCGCTTCATGTTAAGGCGACGGGCAAACTTACGTTAAACCGAATCAATAACGAAGCCCAACTGGGCAATAGTTATGTCCATAAGTTCAAAGAGTTCGTGGTCTACGCCAAACCTGTTATCGATGAATACAACCTCAACCGTGATAAGGCGATGACAACAGGCTTAGATATTGAGCTAGATGTCCCTTTGTCTGAGCTTGATGGGCTAAAACATCAGTTGAAAAAAGCAAATGAGCTTAAGGATAAATACAGGGTGCAACGAAACAATGCCGTTGAAGCCCGAAAGCAGCTAGAGGCTGAAAATGCGAGGCTCCGTTTTAGGGTGTTTGATATGCAACAAGAACTATTAGATGAAAATTCAGTTGTGACACCAATCAAGTAATGGGAGCTCATACTCAAAGTGTAATAAGGCTAAGCTAAGGGGGGCAGTTAACGCCCAAAGCAATTATGTTATCGCATCTTTGCGTCTGTACAGGTTTACTCTTATTTTGTCAGTGAATATATTATCCTTTTTCCATGAGGAAATGATTTTTCTTGATTTAAGCCATATGACCAAATCCTGATTCTCAGAGGTGTCTTCTAGTTTTGGTGTATTATAACCCGTTTTTATCTCAGAAAATGGCCTTGGGAGATCCGCTAATATACTTTGTACTTCACCGTTTGGTATAAGAGAGTGATACTTATTTAAGAGTAAGATCTGAGTAGATACAGGCTTAGAGTGCTTGATCAGAGACTGTGCCACATCCCCATCAACCTTTGATAGGTTGACTTCTGGGTTGATAAGAAGTGAGCCGATATGTGCGGCACGATCGGAAAGATTAATTAATGAGTCTAAGTCCATCAACTCAATAGTTTTGATCTTATTTGCATGAGAAATTTCCGAATGAAGGAGCTCTTCTAGGAAATCATCGTCCAGCGCAAAGCTGTCTGCTTCTGCCAGATACTTATAGATGTTTGTGGAGACGAATAGTACTTGTAAGTCTCTGTGGTCAGTAAGCTCACTAAAGGTACTCTCTGTGAACTCAACTTTTCGTTCATCTATTAAAATCTTGAGCTTATGAGGGGCAACATCTTCAGGAAATGAATTAAAAGACTTAGGCAAGGCATGCACATACTCTTTGTAGCTAACTTCAGACAGCGAGTTTGCATTGAGAAGGAAATGATGCAAGTTGCACGAATCCGAATCACTAGGAATAGCCTGTTCTAGAATAACAGTACGGACAATATCTTGGTCGAGATAGTTAACCAAGTTCTCTGTCTCAAAGTCTTCGCTTTCCATAAAAGTAACACAGCTTTCCCAAGTTGGTATGATCATACTTAACTCAAAGAGCATTTTGTACAATTTTTCTGGCACACCCTCTAATGTTGGTAATTGTGCCGACTGTCGTTCAAGAAACTTTTGGAGAGAGTTGTGCTCAACCTCGGTATGATGAAGCACGGAAAGAATAGCGGATACATCCTCTTCTGAATTATAGGGCAGAGCTAAAAGGATGTTGTGTAGGTAATGGTTAAAATCGCGCTCAACGATGTTAGCTAAGACAGCACTATTCGTCGAGTGTATTGTTGTGTAGTTTTTCTTATGTAGCGCTTCAAGTTCTTCCTCTCCTAGAATCACCTGGTAGATGTACTCCAAGTTAGCGAGAGTGAGTTCAAAAAGCCCCTCTTCATACATTGACTCCACTACCTCTGAGTGCTCTTTGATGGCAGCGAATTCTCTGACCTCAAAGTTTAGGCTTACAAGGCGCTCCGGATCTAGTTCTGGTAAGAACATCAAAATCTCGGGGAGGTTCTCTGATACAAAATTAGGTAGTTCATCGAAATCTCTTGCGAGCGATTTGAGAGATATTTGTGGTAGGCTCGCAATTAGTTTAGAGATATGTATCGTGTTGTTGGAACTGGCAAGAGCTGTTGGTACAAGACGATTCCAAGTATTAGCGAGCCCCGAAAGAAGCTCAACAGTGTTGCTTCCACTAGTGTAATAGATATCTAGAAACTCTTCGCAACTCCCAAACTCCGCCATGATATATTCAAAAAACTTTTGTGTTTGGCTCTGGTAACGGCCTTGGTCACTCATGAGGCTGTCAACGAGCGTAATGTTTAAGGCATAGCTTTGTCGGAAGTCCTCTTCTCTCATCGCCGCTATCACCTCTTGAGGATTATCGATCTGAAAGTCAGCGGGGGGGGTGATAAATGCCCGTATTTGGATAAGAAACTTGTTGTCATTGGGCGATAATCGACCAGAGTGAAAGAGTGATGAATATTGATAGTAGGTATCGTCCAAGTAACCCTCCAGGATCAGAAAGCGAGCAAGCTCCCCACTTTCCCCGAAGCCCTCGAAAAGTTCCTGCACACGGCCTGCGTTCAAACGTAACATTTCATTGAGTTTGGTGGTGCGAAGCGTTGCTACCTTTGGTCTTAGCTCTCGTATTGTTCGAAAAATTTTGGTTTTACTTTCCTCTGATTTTCTTTCTATTTCCTCCTTACGTTGCTGGTAAGTTTTGTGAGGGTTTACTTTGGTTTGTAGGCTCGAAATATATACATTAGATACGTAGCGATCATGGGGGCTTCGGTAATACACTTGTTCTGTTTGAATTAGTTGCTCAAATAACTCATGGCCTGCTAATTCGGTAAGCTGAATTTGTACATTTTGATTATTACCCACGCTCATCGCATTTGGTGGAAGCATCTCAACTAAAGTCATAGCGTATATTTGTCGCAACTCTCTTAAATCAGACGGTGTCTGTCGCTCAGCGGTTTGAAGCTGATCTTCGAGTTTGGCTATTTCAGTTCTATACGCGGCCTCACCTTGCCGAATTAACTCGTCTTGGACATTCAATATTTTTGCTAGGGCCCCTTCGCCACGGTGCAGCCGTTCGAAATCTCTTGGGTAAACATTCTTATATATTAAAACTGAGAGGAGTTTGTTGGCATCGAGTAGGCTCTCTCCATCGGTTTCCAGATTAGCCACATAAATGGAATATTCATTAAATATATTTTGAATCAGCCTCAGGTCGTTTAGGTATCGTGAAACCTCCCTTAAAAACTGGCGATCAAGACGATCGTCAAGCTCAAGTCTTTTTCCTTGCTTCAATACCATGTCGATCGAGTTTGAAGTATTGATGATAGGTATGACGGGAATGATGAATTCGAAGAACTTGGTTCGTTCTGTGTTGGCGAACATGTCATCACGTAGCGCATAGAGGAATCGGATACGGCGATTAACGCCCGCACTTTCGTTCACAAGGTTATTTATTTCACGTAATGTAACAAAAATATCAGATTCGTTAAATCGGTCTAAATCTTCAATTATTACAAGGTCATAGTTGGTTGATTGAAAGAAATAGACAATTTCGTCTAAGTGACGGTTCAGTATGGACGTTTCGTCATCGTGTGCGGGCTTGATCTCGACGTTTTTCAAGGAGAAGCTTTTTAGTGACAGACCAAAGCTCGCGATATAAAAGTGATGTAATGTCGCCCAAAGGAATGTTACTGCAAATGCGAAGACACCTAGATTGACTCCATTTTCGAGTACAATAGGAGTGAAATAAGTACCGTTGATGATCTCCTCTCGATGATTCAATACGTACCAAAATGCGAGTACTCCTAGTGTTATATATAGCGATTTAAAAATGGAACCGAAACCGGGTGACCGAATTCTTTTAAAGCGTGATAGCGGAAGTTTGTTTGCGTCAGCACCGTAGAGCATCTGTTGTAGAATGCTTCTCTCAATTTCATGGCGGCCAACATTCTCAGCCTTTGCATCATCTTCGGGAATAAACGTAGCGAGGGAAATATGAAGAGGAGAACACTGATACGTTTTTAAGAAGGATTGGATGATACTGCTCTTTCCAGACCCGTATGGGCCAGTTATGGCGATATTAGAGATCTTAGGGTTGTTCATTGCAAATCGAATCGCTTCAGAGTATATGCCAGCCTTATCAGCCTCATCTGTCGGAGCTAGATCCACAAATTTTGATGGTCTTTCGGTGGAGCAGCTTTTGCTTTCCAGCCAAGACACGACACTAAGTAGCCTTTTAGCTAGCCAACGTATAAATGAAGTACTGTTCTTTCTCATAAAACTCTGATTTTTTTGAACGCTTATGCTTATAAATTAGTGAAAATCATGCGTCTGAAGCCTTCATTCTAATCGCTAGTTGAATTTGATGAATAAATGGCATTGGTACGACTCGATAACACTCCCTCTATTGAGTACAACAGTACCATTAAAATTTCTTCTTACTCAACAGATACATACCACATAAAACAAACTTGTAAGAACGTAAGAACGTAAGAACGTAAGAACTTAATTAAGTAATGAGGCTTTGTTCGGTCGCATTTGTTGTATCAAGCTAGATCAGATCATCTTGAAGGGAGTGTGTCGGCAGCACTTTGAACAAGTGGGTGAAGAGTTAATATGGTTTGATGTTATTTGGAGGCTCGTTATTGTTAGGCTATAAGTTAGCTCTCGACGTTACGGCCTCAATAGAGATTGGGACAGTTTCGCGGCCGAATATATCCTTCCGTCACATTATTATCTATGCATCAAGGAGGTTCACTTTGAACCTCAGTCGTTTTCAGCTTGTTGGCTCTTTAATGACGCCAATAACATCTCCTTATGCTCTTTCGATAGTTTCTTAATAGCAATAGCTAGTTCAGCAGACAGATCATCCTCACAAAAGAAGTAATTTAAGGGTACACCAAGCTCATCTGCAATTTTTTTTAGTGTGCTGATGTCGGGTGTATGCCGGCCTTTTTCGTACTGATTCATTCTTGGACTTGCTGAGCTTTCATCCATGCCGATGCGCACTCCCAATGCCTTTTGGGAGAGCTTTGCTTTTTTGCGCGCTTCTTTGAGGCGCACTGGGATTGGGTTACTGAACGACACTTACGATTCATATCTCTAATCTCAAAGTAACTAAGATTTTCTTAGTTTTACTGATTTCTGTATACTAAGCAATCCTTAGTTTTTTGGTTTGCGCGAGTATAAATGAAACGTTCTACGAAAATCAGTGCAGTAATGCACAAGTTGTTGATTGAAAAAGGAATGGATGGGTTTACAGTTGTTGAGTTAAGAGATGTTTATATCTCAGTTGAGGATTCTCATGTTGATTCGGATGAAGCTAGGAAAAAGGTGTACCGACAAATCCTACGTTTTATGAAGAAAAACTGGCTTAGAAGTGAAGGGCATTGGCAAAATAAAAGGTATTTTCAAACTGACTCATTTAAAGCCCTTCAGGTAGCACCAAAGTTAGAAAGTGTTGAGATGGATGCCCCTTCGACGCCAGATTATTCAGTATTAAGTTATGAATGCAACCAATATAAAGGTGAGTTAGAGATTGTTCTGGGAGAAATTGAAGAGTATCGATCCCTTAACCGTAGATTTCCTGAACTAGAAGCTAGGTTGACGCCACTACTTGAGCAAGCCAAAGAACGCTCTGCACACTTACTAGGGAAAGTGAATGTGCTAACGAATGTTCTTAAAACGCTTTCTGAGGGAAAAGCGGCGTGTTAAGAAAGTGGCAGGCCGAGTGCTCAGAAAGAGCAATGCAGAAGTATCAGTCGAATAATAAGTCATTTTTCTGCCAAGCAACGCCAGGGGCGGGAAAAACCGTACTTGCTGCAACCGTTGCTTCCAGATTATTACAAGAAGGTATGGTTGACCTAGTATTGTGTTTTTCTCCGTCGTTAGCGGTTTCTGATGGGATAAAAAGAACCTTTTCACAAGCTCTCAATTGTACCTTTAATGGTGGTTTAGGCTCTATTGGGCAATCACTAACCTATCAATCAATCCAGTTTCTTAGTGATGAGTTTTGGCTAACACTGCGCAACTATCGAGTGTTTGTGGTTTTTGACGAAATACACCATTGCTCTGGCACAAATGTTGAAAATGCGAATGTTTGGGGTCAACAACTGCTGACTAAAATACAAGGGCTAGCAATCTATACACTTGCTATGTCGGGTACACCATGGCGGTCGGACTCATTACCTATCACGATGGGGGAATATAGCGATCCTGATGGGGAGCTTTTGGTTGATTACCAATACACACTAAAGCAGGCAATCGCAGATAAGGTCTGTAGGGCTCCTAAGTTAGTATTGGTTGATAATGAGCACTTGGCTGTCACTGGTGGTGAAAAGGTTGAAGCTTTTTCATCAATACTAGAGATGCTCAAAAAAACGAACACTTCATATCAGAGCGTGATACACAATCAAGAGGCAATGGAATACCTGCTTGGTCTGGGCTGCAAAAAGCTGGCAGAAATACGTTCTCTGTCGCCAAGTGCGGGAGGGTTAGTGGTAGCCGCTTCCGTTCAACATGCGCAAGCTATTCAGAAAATACTCTCTCAAAAGTATGCTCAAATAGCTTCAATAGTGACTTACCGCCACGAAGAACCGTTAGCTGAAATAGAGCGTTACCGTCAGAATAATGCTCAATGGATTGTTAGTGTCGGGATGATCAGTGAAGGTACTGATATTCCGCGCCTTCAAGTATGTTGCCATATGAGTTCTGTGAAAACAGAGCTGTATTTTAGGCAGGTGTTGGGGCGTATTCTTCGAGTGAATGACGCGTTAAACCAACAAGCGTGGCTGTTCACTTTTGCCGAGCAAAGCCTCATTGAGTTCTCGGAGCGGGTTGAACAAGATATTCCCGAATCATGCATGTTTGGAAAAATGGTTGGTCGGGCCGATTTTGAGTCAGGCGCTCAGAGTTATAGGTTGAATGAAACAGCTTCCTCTGAAGAACAGGGTGAAGCAGATTTTCATTTGTTATGGAGCAGCTCATCCAGCAGCGAGGCTGGTTCGCATGAGTCATTTGGTTCAATTGATGAAATCAGGTTGGGGGCTTTTAAGCAACGCGTAATTTCAGCGTTTGTAGCTGCGTTATAGTATTGATCTGTATAGTCGCTGGAGTCACTTAATGTAGGAGATTAGTTTAACAATGATAATCTACAGCTGGCTCTTTTTTTTGGAGGATGATGTGGTTTTATATTATGGGTAACTCATTATGGTGCAAATTACTAAATATCATTTTTGAACCGAGAACGGAATTATGAGTAAAAAACAGTTGTTAGAAAAAAAACTGATTGAGGGGCTGACATACCATACCGCACATGCTGATGAGCTGGCTGCTGTATCATTGGAAGAGCTGGGCCTAGAACTTTCTGAAAGCGGTTACCAGACCGCAATGAAGAGAATTGAACCTCTGTTTGATGCAGCCGAACCAGGAACGCCAGAAGGTGACGAGCTTGAAAAGTTAGCTGTATTGGTTGAAGAGTATGAAGCAAAGCACTTTCCTTTTTAAGTTCAGCGGTGTTTTTCAAGATAGTTATCGTCACTTTAAGTCTAACGGGCTCCTATCGCAGAGTCCTTCTAGGTTAGAGGTATTGATTCATCAATTAGCCGAAAGGCAAGTTAAAGAGCCAGAGCTACAGCTAATATGCTTCTGTCTTACTTGTATTGCGACTGCCCTAGAACGGCTAACGTTATTATTACGCAACTTGTGTCATTCATGTAGTGTGATGAACTAAACACTGGCTCGAAGTGAGCTAGGACTCTGAACTTAAATCTCACTTATTGCAAAAAATGCAATAACTTAAAAATGCTCCAAAATGTTTTAGATAGAAAGCCCGGTAGTAGAATGCGAGTCATGGTTATTCCAAGCATAATTAATGTGACGCCCTCCAATCTTCTTAACTAGTTGCCTGCCTCCATTGATCAATGTGTTTAGATACGCTATCGCATGTTATAGGTGATCAAACTCACGCTACTTCAGTTTGGTTATGTGGATGCTTTTAGGTAGATGAATTAGATTCCATGATACTTTTTATATTTAAGGCCAGAGCCACAGGGGCACTTGTCATTTCTGCCTACTGTCCTAAAAACCTTTCTGATTGCTGTGTGCGACGCCTGATGTGCGAGTTGGGCTATATAGTTTGATTGGTTTTCAATTTCAAGACGTTGGTTACCGGTTAACCCGTCAAAATAAGGGGCTAGACGTCGCATCTCAACGGCGGCGTCATCGTGTTGCCCGCATAGCGCCAGTATCACCGCATACTGACTTCTAACCTGAACTAGCCTATTAACCAAGCCAGCCTTGTCCACAACAGGCAGCACGTGCTGCTCCATGACTTCCCGGGCGCCTTCATGGTCTTTCATAGCTATAAACTCATCAGCTAAATCCTGACCGACCCGCACCATGGATTCTGGGGCGCCGGCCATGTTGTAGAATTTCATAGAATGAATACGCACGAATGGCGTTGGTTTTCTCTGCTCTTCCCTATTAATGGCGTACAGTTCTAGGGCGTCGGCGAGATGTTTAAGATGTTCCTGAACGTCTACAGGTTTGTTGATAATTTCCCACAGCACATCTGCGTTTTTACCGATCACATCCCGTGGGTAGATACCGAGTATGCCGTAATAACCGTCAATCACTTTCCAGCACAGATCTTCCGCTTCTTTGTATCTATTTAGCTTCCACAGCGCGATAGCATAGTTATAGTCAAAAATGCGTTCATGTTCAGGATCGGACAATTTAGGACGGGCCTGTTCAACGATCCGCTGAACCTCGGGCTCATCACGGTTTTCTGCTGAGAATAATATTTTCTTCATTGCATAGGCAATTTCTTCGCGGTAACCAAACTCATGCTCAGCAAGAAGCGACTCCATGGCTTCAAATCGCTGAATGAGATTTTCAAGTCGCCCCTCCCTTATTTCAGCAAAAAGGAGTCCGTCCAAAGCCCAAAATTTTTCAACAGGTTCCAGCGCATCTGAAATCAGTGCATTCTCCAGACTTGTCAGTATATCGACGGTGATACCCATTTCATGAAAGAATTCCTCACCCGAAAGTGCGATGAGCGTCATAGCATCGTTGAGCTTAATATATACCTGCGTCAACAGGGAGAACCTTGATGTGTCGCGAGTTTTAAAAAGGCTCGCGACCAGCAAGTCTCTTAATGCTACCAGTGCTTTGTTAGCCACCTCTGGAGTCATAAGATCCAGATGCTGTAGTCCCAGAGCTCTGACGGCGTCATGGACTTTCAAGGTCTGGTTTCCAAAAACCTCAATAGTTCCAGTGGCCCGCATTTTCCTGAGAAGTGTGGCAGCACCTCTTTTGGAAACATCCAGAGAGTTAACCAGAAGCTCTGTAACTTCATCGGAGCTTAACCCCACATCAGCCAGGCTGAACAATGATAGGGAGTCCTGAATAAGTGGTTCGAATCCCTGATAAACACGGGCCAGAATCACTTCTTGTGCAGTCTCTACGTTATTTTCTTGCTGTTGGAGCTCAGTGCAGAGCGCATCGACATTACCTTCGTAGTCTGAGACCGCAATCTTCGTAGCGCTCTGGACATATAGTGGCAGGCCACCGGTATAAGTCCGAAGTTGCTCGTATCCCTGAGCAGTGGCAAAACCACCGAGATCATCCACTGCAGCGGCCAAAGTATCAATATCCCAACCTAGAAGTACCTCACGCCGTAGCCCCATAACAGCTTCCAGTTCGCGTATGTTGTCATGGGGTTGACACAGCAGGATAAAATTAATGCATTTAGTTGCATTTAATACCTCGCGTAGATTATCTACTGGAATACGATGCGCGTTATCTAAAACGAGCAATAGAGTGAATCCTTGTTGCTCTAAAAACGAGCCAAACGTTCTCAGTGCCTCGTAGCCACTGGCACCTGGTAGCAAGATTTTCCGCAGACCATCGTGATCCGATGTTGCAAACCTTGCAGCCAGTTCGCGAACTAGCGTGCTGGCTAAGGCTGGTCCCGGAAGGTCACCTACGTCATAGTAGGCACACAGCTCAGCGCAGTGTAGCGCCGCCTGTGCTGCCCACGCCGTCTTACCGGCTCCAGACAAACCACAAATGATACGAACACGGTCGCCAGATGTGAGCGATGGTTCCATTCTCTGCGGCCAGTAAAGATCCGGAGGCACAGGAAAGTCCTGTAACTGAACAATTAACTGTTCAAACAATACAGAAAGGTCAGTTACGTGAAAAACATGCTCTCTGTTCGAGGAGCCCCCTGTGGTGGCAAGTTGAACGAGCCCGGCCAGTTTCCACACTAGGGATTCCGGGGACAACAACGAGAAATTTAATTTCGCCGCTTCAGCGATACACCATGCTGCTGCGTCATCCAGAGACTCCCAAGCTGGCGGGAGTGCCGGGTAGCACTCAGTAAAGGGCTGAGGTGAGAGGAAAACAACATCCGAGGGAAGTTTTTTCTCGTCGATAGTCTTCTGGAGTTTAACGCCAGCACATTTGTTCGCCACTATGACAAATGAAGCCTCGCCTTTACGTTTTTCTTCAGAATGCTCTTTTCGAATGTGCTTAAAACGCCCAAGAGCGCCAGAAATATCGCTGGGCATCATTGGATTGGAGCGGGTCTTAACTTGCACATAGATTCGCCCGAGCCCAGTAATAAGCTCGATATCCTCATCAAGTTCAACCGACACAGCATCGATACCAGCCGTTGGAGCTAATAGTAAGCAACCAACGGCATATAGGTGTTGATACAGAAATCCTCTGTGTACAGCTTCGATTCGCCTTAGCTGTACAGTATCCAGAATATCTAGAGTGCGGGGCTCATCGCTTTCATGCATTACTATCTTCCTTATTCGGTTTTCTGTAACTAAATTAGCACTTTAATATATAGGAGTTAAGGTCATATCTAACAGAAAGGTGTTTAGAACGTTAGTGGCGATTCACTTCAGATAGGCAGGAAAGCGTCTCCCCTTTCCGTGCTTACTCTCATAAAATCTCAATCCTCAGCTGATTATTGTCGTTATGCATGATCTAATGGATCGTCCAAAGACAAGACTTGGTTTTATTACCGCGTGCTCATGATGTGCTGGAAGTAAAGATTGAAGACGACCAACGTATCAGTGTTAAAGCGCTGCCAAATGTTGAACAATTACTTGTCACAAGGCGTGAGCAACGCAGATATATTGAGCCTACTTCGCTTCATGATGGCGGAGTAATTTTCGATTATTTGACGAAAGCCCTTATATGAAACAAGGTTTGTGATACATTGCAAAAAACAGTTGGATAGAAAAATTCATGAAAATCAAAGTATCGAAAATCAAGAAAGATAGTATTTTCACTGACGAATATTTAGTGCTAACGCAGAACAACGAGTTAGATTTCGAGCGTAAGAAAGTATGTGTATTATATGGACCTAATGGTACTGGAAAAACAAGCTTATCCAAGGTCTTAAACCAAGACAAAGACGTAGAGTACACGCTTGACATTGGTGGTACAGAACATACCGAAAATAGTGATCCGATAGCTCATATCATATCAGACCAAAATGACAGAAACGTAATTCAAGGTGAGACTCAGGATTTTATCCTCGGCGAGGATATTAAAAGGGAATACCAACTTAAACAAAAACTGAACGATAGCTTTTCTTTACTGTTAGAAAAAGAACTTGTTGGCATCCTTAAGAAAAACTATCAAATAGCTAAAATGAGTACGAATTTTGATGAGCTCATTCTAGATAAAGACCTATTAGGTTACATAGCAGACATAGCAAATAGCCGATCCAGAGGTAAAAAGATAGATCGTGAAGATTTTATTGGTACAGTATATGGATACCAATTAGCAGATACGCCAGACTATGATGAAGCGAAACTAAGGTTTTTCATTGAGGATTTTGCTAAAAATGACTCGATCATTCGCGCTTTATCAAACTACAATTTCCAACTTGATGATAAAGAACAGAGCATAGTCAAACTTGAAGAGCAAAGCGAAGCTGTAATAATCCTAGAGAAATTCAATTATATAGATGAGTGTTTAGTCTGCGACCATCCTATTGATGTTGTAGCTAAACTAGCTCAGAAAAACCAACAATATGAACAAACATCCAATCAAATGGACGAACAAGAAAAAGAAATTGCGGAAAAGATCATCAATAATCTATCTCAGCCTGACTCGTTTAATATCAAAGATAGAGTTAGAATTGCTATAAAGAAATCTGATAAATCCTTCATTGAGGATCTAGTCGTTGAATTCAATAACTATAAATCAGTGTACTGGCAGCTTCTCAAACATGACTTTATAACAGCTTCAACTAATCACGCGTTACAAGAAGACTATGAAGCCTATCAAGCATTACTCAAGAATAAACCAACATTTGGAAGTGAAGACATATTGTTCATCGAACAGTTTCTAAATGAATCTCTTGAGCGTGAAATTTCACTAGAGCGTGATGCTAATAACAATATTAGACTTATGCTAGGAGGGAAAGATTTTCTAAACAAAAATCGCCAAGACCTTGAACTAAGTAATGGTGAGCAGAACTTCCTTTCACTCGCATTTGAACTCTTAAAAGCGAAAAACTCGGCATGTGAATTGATAGTACTTGATGACCCGATATCAAGCTTTGATTCCATTTACAAGAACAAACTAGCATATGCGATTTTAAGCTTTTTATCTTCCAAAAAGACTCTAGTCCTTACGCACAACACAGACTTAATTAAACTATTAGAGCATCAGGCAAAACAGTGCTTAAACTTGTACTACTTCAACAACGTAGTAGGCGAGAGTAACGGCTTTACGCCAATTAACCCACAAGAAATGTCGATTCTCTTGTACATCCATGAATTCTTAAACCTCTTAAGAGAGGATATAAAAACGGAAATTGATGATGAAAAACAATTTCTGATATCTCTCGTTCCGTTTATGCGTGGGTTTTGTCAAATTAGGGGATTGGTCGAAGAGAAGAACAAGTTAACTCAGTTAATGCATGGCTACTGTGATGAAACGATCAATGTTACAGAAATCTATGAGAAGCTATTTTCTGACAAAGTGCTAGGCACAGTTCATCAAGTTTCAGCAAAAGAAGTTGTTGGTTGGGATTATACTAAATTTAGTCCCTTAAAATCAGAGGCTTATCCTTTACTATCAAAAACATTAAGGCACACACTTACATATCTATATTTGAGGCTAAATGTTGAAAAAGTTTTAGTTGATACATATACCCTCAATACAAACAAACACGATATGTTATCTAATATCATTTTCGCTTCGTTTAAGGGGAATGAACGTGAAAAGATACAACATCGTGTCTTCTTCATGTCAAAGAAGACTCTTCTAAATGAGTTTAATCACTTTGAAATGGATATGAATATCTTTCAGCCTGCAATCGATATCACAGACAAAGCTTTAAACAAAGAGCGAGAGCAGATACTCAAGCGATTAAAGGCACTATGAATTAGATGATAGGCACCACAAGGGGGTCTATTTTTCATTTAAGTCTACTAGGAACTGCCGTCATGCGTCGACCACCTCAAATGGAAGGCCGCTTTCTTGTATAGCCGGGCTGGACGCTGACTTGTAATTAATTTCGAGATTTGCTTTGATCGATTGGATTGGCATAGTTGAGAATTTCGGGGTGACTTTCTCAGATTTTAGTTAGAGAAAGAGCTTTTTGTTGAGAAAGCCTTGAACCCATTGGTATTGCTGGTTTCTCTCATGATTCATAAAAACAAAAATTAATTCTTGTGAGCCTTGAATCACCCAAATCGCTAGTTATTCTAAAAACAGCCGCTCTTGAGCGGCTGTTTTGCTATTTGGCGTCGCCTAAATTTACTTAATTACTTAACTTAAAGGCTTAAAACAAAAAACGCCCCGTAGGGCGCTAAGTAAAACGAGTAAAAAAGATTCAGGCTAGTTTACTTGTTGTTTAATGTACTCACCCAGTTCTGAGTGGTGCATGATTTTTGAAACGGGCAGTATTTTCTCTGCTGGGCCCCAAGCAAACACGTTCACTGGTGTGTGAGTATGTGTACCTGTACCCCAAACGATGTTTTGACTTGTTGCCTGTTCACGAGCAAGCAAGTTTCCGCGGTCGTTATAAGGGAAGAATGCATCGAAATCGTTGATAGCAGGCACTTCTTCTGCCGATAAGTATTTGTGTTGAGCCAATCGGTATGGGTTCGGCTTACTCGCTAATACGTTTTTCGCTTGTTCAGCTGTAATAGGGAACTCACTATTCTTGTTGACGATCTCAGCCAGTTTTTCAGGTGTTTTCTGCGCTTTATCCAGCTTCTGAAATTCGCTGATCATGCCGTAGTAGCTTTGCTTTTGATTATATAAACCATCAAGAATATCGAATGCGCCAAAGTTGAAGTTAGGTGCATAGTCGCGGTCGGCGAAGGCTTCACCAGAACGTTTTTGTGGTTTTGGTAGGTCGTTAGAAGAGTAGCTGAAGCCAAAAGATCCTGTTTCGTGGTCTGCGGTCACAATCACGATCGTGTCTTCACGATCTTTTGCCCATTCATACACAGTTTGGATCGCTTCATCAAACTTGAGCAGTTCATGCAGCATAGTGCCGGCATCGTTACTGTGGCCTGCCCAATCTATTTGGCCACCTTCGACCATTAGGAAAAAGCCGTCTTCATCTTTGGATAGGATGTTGAGCGCTTTTTGTGTCATCTCTTTCAGGCTTGGCTGAGTTCGTTCGTCACTTTTTTCCTTGTTGCTGTAAGCGATGCCGTCATCCATGCCTGAGTAGGCGAACAGGCCAAGTAGCTTATCGCTTTTAGCATCTTCTAACATGCTGCGGTTAAATGCCAGTTGGTAGCCGTCTTTCTCTGCCTCTGCAAGAAGGTTACGGTCGTCTTTACGTTTTGATTTTAGGTAAACATCACCTTGAGTCAGTTTTTCAAGTTGCTTATAGGTTTCACCTTTGTCGTTGGTCGATTTAGGGATCCAATGACGTAGCCCTCCCGAAAGCATTACATCAACACCAGTTTCTAGCATGTCGTTAGCAATTTGGTTTTCTAGCGAACGGTGAGGTTGGTGAGCAGCAAATGCAGCAGGCGTGGCGTGAGTTAAGCGTGTATCGGACACGAGTCCCGTTGCTTTACCTGCCTTTTTAGCTTTCTCAAGAACCGTCTCAACATGATTGCCCTGAGAATCAATGCCAATCACTTCTGAACCACTGTAGATACCGGTTGCAAGCATGGTGGCTGAACAAGCAGAATCGACCACAATTGCATCTTCTGGGTGAGTCAGGGATGAACCAATAACCCCTTCTTGAGCAAGTTGATAAAGGGCGGTTTTGTTCCCTTTATAGATCGAGTTTGGTGCTTGGTTTGCGTAGGTTTCTAACAGGCCAACTTGTTGAGGTCCCATTCCATCGCCAATCATCAGGATGACGTTTTTTATTTCTGCTGAAAGTACGTTGAATGAAAGTGTTGAGGTTGCCACTGCGGCAATGATTGGTTTTATAATATGCTTCATTGGTTATCCCTTTTTATATAAGCGGGATGATTAGAACATCGATTTGTGTCAAAGTCGTTTCATATTTATTTCATCAATGTGAAATTGAGCAATAACTCCAATTTTTTGAAAAGCATAAAAAAAGACTCACATTTCTGTGAGCCTTTGTCGTATTTAGGAGGATCCAAATCAATGGACTGCGTCATGGCTAATGTCAAGCAAGCGGTAAGTCTGCAACCACCTGGTTGAACGTGATACGAGCATTCTGAGCTTGCTCAGATAACTCGATTTTTTTCGCTTGTGCGGCACTAAGATTACTCTCGGCCTGCTCAAGTGCTTGTTGTAGGTTCTCTGGTAACTCGTGAGTTTCCATTTGTGAACCTTGTTCTAACACATAAGCGCGAATTTCTTTCTTCACTGCGGCAAGTTCTGTGTAAGCAACTCGCTCAAGTTCTGCGGCCTCTTGCGCAGCATCTTTTTCTTTCTCAAATTGAGCCAGCGCCATACCTTCTGCAGACCAAGGGTCCATATCTGGTAGTTCTTCGATGTTGATCGTTGGCTCGATGTACGCGTCTTGATGGCGTAGGTCGAGGCTCGTTGCACGAACCGCTGAAATCATCAGCATCACAGAGATCACCAGTAGCGGTAAGCCACCAACTATTGCTGCCGTTTGTAGCGTACTTAGACCACCCAAGAACATCAGAATCGTTGGCAAGAACGACAGTGTGAATGCCCAGAACATACGGTTCCAACGCATTGGCTCTTCGGTCACGTTGTTCTGAACCACAGAAGCCAAAATGTAAGAAATCGAGTCGAACGTTGTCGCAGTGAAAATAATACACAACAGTGTAAATACGGCGATCACTAACGTGCTCATTGGCAGTTGTGCCAGCATTGAGAAAATCGCTTTGGTTGCGCCTTCTTCGTTTAGGATTGCAACGACATCTAGCTCACCAGATAACTGTAGGGATAAACCGTAGTTACCTAAGATCATGAAGAACAAGAAACAACCTAGAGAGCCAAAGAAAATTGAACCTGACACCATTTGTTTAATGGTTCTTCCGCGAGAGATACGCGCAACAAACAGGCCCATACTTGGTGCAAATACTAGCCACCATGCCCAGTAGAAAATGGTCCAGTCTTGTGGGAAGTGAGTGTTCTCAAAGGTACCGTAACCACCAAATGGTTCAGCCCACGTTGCCATCACGAAGAAGTTAGACAGTAGACGACCAATCGAGTCTAAACCTGTTTCTAGCATGAAGATTGTTGGACCGGCGATCAGAACGAAAGTCAGTAGACCCATTGCACCCCAGAAATTGATGTTACTCAGGATCTTGATGCCTTTTTCCAAGCCAGCATAAGAAGAGTAAGCAAAAATTGCCGTACAAACTAAAAGAACCATTGCTTGCGTAAGGTTGTTTTTAGGTAGACCGAATAGGTGATTCAGGCCTTCAGTGATGAGAGGTGCTGCTAAACCTAGTGTTGTCGCAGCGCCACCCAGTAGACCGAAAATGAATAGGATATCGACGATTTTTCCAGGTACGCCTTTACTGCGGTGTTCACCAAGAACAGGCATTAACGCACTAGAAATCTTTAGAACAGGCTGTTTACGCACATAAAAGAAGTAAGCGATAGGAATCGCTGGGATCAGGTAGATAGACCAAGCGATTGGTCCCCAGTGAAACAAACCATAAGTTGCCGCCCAACGAACCGCTTCTTCACTTCCGGGTTCTAGTTGGAAAGGCGGTGATTGGTAGTAGTAAGCCCACTCAATACAGCCCCAGTACAAGATACTTGCGCCGATACCACCACAGAAAAGCATTGCTGCCCATGATGCAGTTTTGAACTCAGGTTCTTCATCAGCTTCACCCAGTTTAATTTGTCCCATGTCACTGAACACAACGTAAACCATGAAGGCACAAGCAGCTAGGCCTAGAGCAAGATATAGAAATCCAAGTTGATCCGTCATGAATGTTTTCGCAACCGCAATCCAGTCTGCGCCCTGTGCTGGGAACAAAATGAGCGGGAAAACTATCGTGAGTAGGAGTGCAATAGCACCAAAGAAGGTAGGCTTATCAATAAGCTCAAAAGTGTTTTTCACGAGTATTATTCCATTAAAATGAGAGCGGAATTATGGAATGAACTCGTTTTTTAGACCAAATCAGGTCTGTTGTCGTGACGACAAATTGCTTCTATTCAATAAAAGGTAGGTAATGAAAGAATAGAGAAGCAGAGCTGTAAAGTTAGGCTAAAGCGAAATTAGGTTAAAGCAAAAAGTTAGACTAAAGCGATAAGGATGCCACCTACGGTAAGTGCCGCGGACAAGAATTGCCCCGCTGAATATGAGCCATCATCCTCTTCTTCAACCTTGTCTGGGTGGTCCATGCCTAATGCGCCGTGAGCGAACGATTCAACTTTATCGGTAACGGTTGCATTTTCCGCTTCGAATTTTTTGGATTCTTTATCGATTTGTTTAAGAGCAGATAATAGCGCTTTTCCTTCATCGGAAAGCTTAACGGTATTTTGTTCCACCTTGAGTGGAGCAGGCTTTTCAGCCTCGGTGCTTTTATTCTGTGCGTTCATTTTCGCAGGTGAATACAGCTGAGTATTACTCGTTCCTACTGGTGTCATATCGCTCTCCTTACCTATCCTTAAATATAGTATCGGCAGAGGTGTGAAAAACTTGTGCATTTAATCACCGTGGTGATGTTTTTTTATTCGCACATTGTTTTTTCGTCTGCTTAGTCAAACCGTCTAGTTATTAAGCAAATCTTGTGCCGATAAGGAATTTGAATGTTATATAGAGTTAGAGTGGATGATAGGAGCCAATGAAGCTCTGTCGATGGGCTAGTTATCTAGAATTAGCCCATCGTTTCGTTCTCTTATAAGAATGGATAAGAATGGTTTAGTCGCACTCTAGGCTAGCGCCGCGTTTAGATAGGTGTTTGTATGCCTTCATTCTGTTCTCTTTTTTAACAAAGCGAGCGGGTGGAGAAAGCACTTTGAGCTGGTAGTCACTGCTATCTGAAGCGATTTCCTTAACTGGGCTGATAATCGCAATTTTTAGATCGGGATTGCGACGCAGAATCGATGCAGCTGTGCCTAAACCATCTTCTGTATGGAACTTGCCAGCAACATGAATCACTTGCTGATCTGGGTTGGATGTTAGGTAACCGACAATCGACTCCGCCATGGTTTCATCCCATGTTACTTGAGCGGCAAACTGCTTTTCTGTTTGCTCTGGCGTGCCGTGATGCATCGAAGCCATGAATTTGTCTTTGTAAGGGCTATCGCCAGTATCCACTTCTGAAGCAATCCATTGACGTTGTTCCGTCGTTAGCTGATCTAGATAGGCTAATCCCTTACGGCCAATGCATTGTACGAAGGGTTTTGGTGCGTTTGCCGCAATGATATCGACGTCATTGGCTTTAGCAAACTCAACCAGTGCGCGATAATCACTTTCGTAGTTTGGCCAAGCAGCCGCTTGAGACATAAGAATTTGTTCGCCAATTTCATCATTGATATATTGGTTTAATGTGTCTTGATGTTCTCGAGTGAACTGTTCCATTGAAAGCGCGATGTTTGATGTGGCGTTGCGACGTGCTTTTAAGAAATCGGTTTGGAAGCGATGGATTGCCGAGTGAGTGTGCCATTCGCCAATAAGAACCACATCAGCGTCAATCAGCTGTTTAGGTAATGCATCGAGAGAAAGCGTTTCGCCTTGTGGAGAAGCAAACTGGTAGTCATAGAATGTGGAAACGGCTTGCGTTTGCGTGTTAGCCACTTTTTGAGAAGTGCTGTTTGAAGGTTGATTAGCACAAGCTGTAAGCAGGATCGCTAATCCGATAAGAATAATACGTTGCATGAAATGCCTCCTTGAAGAACACGCATACTAAAGGAGGCAAGATGAGATTTCAATGCAAACGATAATCAATATCAATTAAAGTTGTTTGCGGTACACTCGTAGCATAAAGTCAGCTTCACAGTTGAATTGCTTTGAATCGGTGAGTTGTTGTTTAAATTCTTCACTCGCTTTCCAAGCAAACGGCGTCATCTGTAGCAGGTCGAATGCGTCTGACCCCGATAGTTCCATCATATAGTTTAGTTGCTCTTGGTGCTCAAGAGTAAAACCTTCGATCATCTCTGGATCTTCATCGTGCAAACGAACGCCATCATAAATCGCATCACGCAGCTGATAAAGGTGTCGGCTAGCAGGGGTCACGGTGATCACCACACCATTGTCTTTGATCGTGCGTTGCAGCTCTTCTGCCTTACAAGGCGCGTAAATGCGTAGAATGCCGTCTAAGCTGTTTTCAGAAAAGGGTAGGCGATGGCTCGAAGCGACTGAGAAGTCGACCGCTGGATAGCGTTTAGCGGCATATTTGATAGCAATTTTAGAGATATCGAGACCAAAAGTAGCGCCATTCTTTTCGTGAAGGTTTACCGCAATTTCATTGGTGTAATAACCTTCACCACAACCGATATCTAATAGGCTAGGGGTTGTTTCTGGCAGATAGCTAGCGCATAAACCAACAACGGCTTGGCGCATTGGATCGTAGTGGTTGCCTTCAAGGAAGCGGCGACGAGCCTGCATCATCTCTTTGTTGTCACCTGGATCTTTTGAGCGTTTGTGGTGTGCTGGCATCAAATTAACATAGCCTTCTTTCGCTAGGTCGAACTGATGGTTCTTTTCACACTTAAACGTACGATCGTTTTGAGATAAAGGTTGGTGACACAAAGGGCATTGGTAAGTCATTGCGAACTCGAGGTAGAAATTTCAAGTCCAAAATTTTAACAGGAAGCATTGTGGGGCGCTAGAATAAACGCAGCTGTCTTGGTTTACGGCAATTAGTGAAGATACAGAGGCTGTCAGTGAAGAGATAGAGCCAACGTATGGTTGGCTCTATTGGTCATGAGCAAGTCACATAGAAACAGTGAACTCGGCTTCTAGCTAAAGAAGTTAACTTGGTTCTTTAACGACTCAGCTTGTTTTTGAAGTTCATCAGCACTGTGAGAAGTCTTAGCGCTGGTTTCACGGCTTTGCTGGTTCAAATCGCTGATCGCATGCGCGTTCGCTGCTATTTCTTGAGAAACCTGAGCTTGCTCTTCTGATGTCGCAGCAATGGTTTCAGCTTGAGAGGCAATAGATTCAACTTGAGAGGCAATCGACTCTAGGGCTGTGCCTGCTTCTTGCGCTTTATCAAGTACTTGGTTGGCATTTGATTGGCTTTGTGTCATCAGGTTCACGGCATTGTTAGTTGAAGATTTCAACTTCTCGATGATGCTCACTACGTCTTGTACTGACGTTTGTGTACGATGAGCCAATGTTCTTACTTCGTCAGCGACCACGGCAAAACCACGCCCCTGATCCCCCGCTCGCGCTGCTTCTATTGCAGCGTTCAACGCAAGTAAGTTGGTTTGTTCTGCGATGTCATCAATCATTTTGGTGACGGTTTGAATGCTTTCGCTATCAGAACTCACTTGCTCGATGGCCGATGCTGATTTGTCTAATTGATCATTTAGCTGGGCAACATCAATACACACACCTTCAACGACTTCTAAACCTTTCTGGCTGTCTTCATTTGCAAGGCGAACATTTTCAGCAATGCTATTCACTTGCTGCGCTACAGATTCTGCCGAGGTAGCCATCTCTTCAATAGCGGTAACGACTTGCTCAACCTGTGCTTGTTGGCGGTCAGATTGGCTCAGATTGTGGCTAGCATCCTGTGACACACTGCTAGAGCTGTTTTGTACTTGATCACTGGTCGTACGAATTTCTCCAACGAGTGTATTCAATTGAGCAGCCATATTCGCAACGCCGGTATTTAGGTTGCTGATTTCATTCTTAGTCTGTTTGCCGTTGTTTGGAATATGTAAGCTGACTTCGCCTTTTCCTAAGCGCATCATGTATTCGTTTAAAGTCGTTAACGGCGTCAACGTACGGTTCAATACGAGCGTTAATACGACGATGGTAGCGGCGGCAATCAAGGTCGCGATTATCGCGATAAGTTTCAGCAGTTCGTCGCTGCCTTTAGTGACTTCATTAATAAATGTGCCGCCAAGTAGTTTCCAATTCCACCCCGGGACTTCGGTATAGACGAGGTATTTTTCGCCCACTGTTCCTTGATACTCAAAAGGGTAGAGAATCAAGCCGGATGGCTGCTCAAAGAGCTGATAGAAAGGTTTGTTACCGTCGTAGTCGGCAACATCCACAATAGATTTATCACCTCCAGCATTAGTAGGGTGCAGTAAGTACTGGCCTTGATGCTCTTCTTCATTGTCAACGATGATGGTATAGCCAGTATCGCCCCATGAGACAGAACGCAATGACTCGAACAGGTTTTGTGTCGCCTCTTCTACGGGTAGACCAATGAAAGAGACACCGTTAACTTTGCCTTGTGCATTCGTTAAAGGCGCGTAGTAGGTAATGTAGCGTTGGCCGAAGAGCTTCACTTGCGCGTAATAAGCTTCGCCATTTTTGAGTTTGTTATAGCCAGGATGATCCTTGCCTAACGTTGTGGCAACAACACGTTCCCCTGACGGTTTTTTAAGAGAAGTAGACACGCGAATAAAGTCATCGCCAAATGGGGCAAATAGGGTTGCTACAGCGCCGGTGTCGCGAGTAAAGCTATCAACGAGTTTAGTGTCGTTGATTAGGCTCTCACCATATTGAGTCAGGTTAGGAATGGAATGACCGTTGAACTCAACGTCGTAATTCTCAACATAAACACCTGCTAGGTAACCGTTACGAAAGGTCGATTCTAAAACTTTGGCGGTATGCAGGTAGGCATCGAATTGGCCAGATATGGTTTTGGCCATCGCTTCTACTTTGGATTGGTGTTCCCTTAACGTGTTGTCTAATAATACTTGTGAGGCATTGCGATACACGAGCGTTGCGATAGAGCCAAAGGCGATAAGTAAGCACAGCAAAATGACCAGCTTAAGTTGGAAGCCAACACTTTGATTTTTGTATTTCTCGAACATGAATTCACTATCCTGTCTTCATTGAGGTGTTGTTAAGTGGTTTTAGATAAGTTTGTTATTAAGGCTCCTATCATAAGAAGTTATTTATAGGCAGTAATTGATAAGAATTAATGAATTGATAGTTATATTTATAAATTATGGCGTATGAGATATGAAATGTAATTTGGAATGTATTTGAATCAGAGTAGATAAACTTTGTCTGCGTTAACTTACAAACTGGTCATGGGAATAGAGATAGAGATGGAGATAGAGTGGAGAGGGTTAGGGGCAATAAAAATGCAGCTCATGGGCTGCATTTTCGTATCTAATTGGCGTAGCTTTAAGTTTATTTCGAAGCAATCACTGTAATCAGCTGGTGGCTTTCGCCAGGCTGTAACGTTTTGCCTGCTTCTAGGCTTGGTGCGTGCAGTGTTGACTCGACACACATCATGGTTAGATAACCGTCGTCTTGCATGTCGCCCATACCTGCAGCCCCTTCCGCCCACGGGTTCCAAAGTACCGCAGAGTTATGACCGTGGTTTTCAACCGTTAGTGTGCGATCCAGCTTTTTGTCAGCAACAAAGATTTGCGCTTCTGGTTGCGTGTAAACGCGGTCAATCGTGTCAGTCAGTAACAGTTCAGCACCACCTTGGCAGATCTTGCCACCTTGTAGGCTATCAATGTACTCAGCACCCATACCCGTTGTGGTTGTGTTGTGAATATCGCCAACGTTTAGGTAAGTGTGCAGTGCACCAGAGAAAGTCCATGGCTGAGAATCAGTGTTCTTCACGTCCAGCGTTACTTTTAGCTGCTCGCCGATCTCAACATTCAAACGTGCATCAAACTGATGAGGCCATACTGCTAGCGTCTCTTCGCTTGGCTTCAGACCTAAGCTAACAATCACGCCAGCTTCGCTTTCACGGTGCTCAACCAATTGCCATTCGCTTGAACGTGCAAAACCATGTGCTGGGGCTGCAATGCGACCAAACCAAGGCCAACATACTGGAATACCACCACGCAGAGCCGTTTTGCCATCGAATTTAGCTTGTTGGCTCATCCAAATTAGGTCTTCTTGACCTTGCGGTTGGAATGATACGACATGACCGCCAAACAACGAAATCGCTGCGTTTGCTTTATCGTGGATAACACGAACTAGTTTTACACCTTCGTGCTCAACGATAGTGACGTTGTCAGAAAGTACCGCCAGTGCAGGTAGAGTAGATAAATCCATTACATGATCCTTCTAAGGAAATTGAATTCAAATGCTGACTAGAACTAGGGTGCTTGTGATTTTATGAGTGACAAGCAGAGTCAGTATTGGAATTGAATTTCAGTGTTTTGGTGATCGGGATTGAAGTCGGAAGTTGTTTAAAAGATAGCAGGTATTAAAAAGGCGACACTAAGGTCGCCTTTTTCAAAGTCTGCTCAAAACAGTCTTCGCTAATGCTTATCTAAAGCTATTTCTAAAAAGAAATTACTTAGAGATGTGAGCGATTAGGTCTAGAACTTTGTTTGAGTAACCGATTTCGTTGTCGTACCAAGATACAACTTTAACGAATTTGTCAGTTAGAGCAACACCAGCTTTAGCATCGAATACTGAAGTTTGAACTTCACCGATGAAATCTTGTGATACTACTTGGTCTTCAGTGTAACCAAGAACGCCAGCCATTTCGCCTTCAGAAGCTTCTTTCATTGCAGCACAAATTTCTTCGTAAGATGCAGCTTCTTTTAGGTTAACAGTTAGGTCAACTACAGATACGTTAGCAGTTGGTACACGGAAAGCCATACCAGTTAGAAGGCCGTTTAGTTCTGGAAGAACAACGCCTACAGCTTTAGCAGCACCAGTTGAAGATGGGATGATGTTTTGAGAAGCACCACGGCCACCGCGCCAGTCTTTAGCAGAAGGGCCATCTACAGTTTTTTGAGTTGCTGTAGTAGCGTGAACTGTAGTCATAAGACCAGACTCAATGCCCCACTTATCGTTAAGTACTTTAGCGATAGGTGCAAGACAGTTAGTAGTACAAGAAGCGTTAGAAACGATGTCTTGACCAGCGTAAGATGCTTGGTTAACGCCCATTACGAACATTGGAGTTGCATCTTTAGAAGGACCAGTAAGAACTACTTTCTTAGCGCCAGCAGTGATGTGCTTACGTGCAGTCTCGTCAGTTAGGAAAAGACCAGTTGCTTCAGCAACTACGTCTACTTCGATAGCATCCCACTTAAGGTCTTCTGGGTTACGCTCAGCTGTAACACGTACAGTTTTACCGTTAACGATTAGGTTACCGCCTTCAACTTCAACAGTACCGTTGAAACGGCCGTGAGTTGAGTCGTACTTAAGCATGTATGCCATGTACTCTACGTCGATTAGATCGTTAATACCTACTACTTCGATGTCTGCACGCTCTTGAGCTGCGCGGAATACGAAACGGCCGATACGGCCAAAACCGTTAATACCTACTTTGATAGTCATTGTAGTTGCTCCACAACTTAATTTCTGATTAAAGATAACTGGTAGTAAAATTACAGAATCCAGTATACATCTGCAATAGATAATCCGACTTAACTTGTTTAATGTCAAAAAAAAGCGACGCTTTTCTTAACAATTGGGTGTAAGTGGTTGAAAATTGACCATTGCGAGTGGCTCTGTACCCTTCCAGTTGGGTAAAATACCTCTAAATGATGATTCACTTATGAGTGTATATGTACAATGTTTCCTGGTGAGAAAGTATGTGCTACAAAACGACTCATATGCAAGCCTTTATAGAAAAAAGTAAATATAATAACTGATAATGTGGAGAGATATTAACGTGATTCAAAAGGGAGGAAATATGATAAAGCCTGATGAATACTGGCGTGAACGCCTAACGGACGATGAATTTTCTGTGTGTCGTCAACGTGGTACCGAAGCCCCATATAGCGGTAAGTTACTGCACAACCATAAGACGGGTGTCTATAGCTGCACATGCTGTGAAAGCCCTTTGTTTCTGTCGGATAACAAATATGATTCAGGGTGCGGTTGGCCAAGCTTTGATGCCCCAGTGAATGATGAAGCAGTACGCTATATAGAAGATCTAAGTCACGGAATGAAGCGTGTAGAGATCCGTTGTACCGCTTGTGATAGCCATTTAGGTCACGTTTTTCCTGATGGTCCGAAGACAACCGGTGAACGGTTCTGTGTTAATTCTGTGTCGTTAATTTTCAACAAAAATGACGAAACTACCAAATAACTTGTCACAATTGTCTAATCCTTACAGGCGTATTTGTTGATTGAGTGGTACTGAACTGCCCAGTAGCTCAGTATTTCAGAGTTATTTCTAGCACAAACGAAAACAGCTACCATCATGGTAGCTGTTTTTTTGAAAGCTCGTGAATAGAACGTTTGGACTAGAAAACGAGAACTGTGCGATCAGTAACGAGGGACGATTGAAGAGCTGTAAACCTCATCTTCAATAGCTTCTACTATATTGTCCGCGTCTTGATTCAGTTGTTCGTATGTTGACTCATCGAAACGGTACAACACGGTAAGTTCTGCTTCAGAAGCAATAGGCACATCAAAGTTCTTGGCAACCATTGCCCAGACGTACGCTTTTTCCATATGACCTAGGCTGTGGTTGATACTCGCCATCGATTTGAAGATCTCGGTGTTGACCTTCGAACCATTAGAAAGTGTTAACGCATTGTTGAGTAGCTTAAGCGTCTTTTCATGGTCACGGGTAGTATAAAAAGTGGCTAGCGCATATTGCATCTCTGCTGTGTTTAATGCTTCTGTCCCTTCTAATTGCAGGAAACTGCGTCTTGCGTTGGTATCCCCAGTTTGTGACCACATAAAATAAAGCGTTTCCGGGGTATTTGATCGCGAGAGTTCGTCAACAATACGTTCAGACTCTTCGATACTATTCATTAAGGAGATGAAGCGACGTTCTTGAAGTTTGGATTGATCAATCGTTTCGATCTGTGCAGCAAGCTCTAGACACTTTTTGTAAGTAGTGACTAATTCGAATTCTTTAATCTTATTGGTATCGCTGGGGTTTTCTTTTGCTTCAAATCGATGCCAGACGAGGTCGGTACGTGCGACACGGCACTGTCCGTCGTTCATATTTAACTTTTCACACTGAAGCCACGGGTTGCTTTCGCACAATTGAGCGGTATTTTTGTTCCCGTCAAAACACCCAACCAGAGTGAAAGGCAATAGGCTTAGTACCAACCATTTCATAATTTTCATATTCCTTCACTTGTGATCAAATACACTTATTTTCAGTCAGGTTCTTGACTCAATTCTGATACGGGTTATTTTCTGGTGAAAATTGTTAAAACTAAGGCCTTACCATGGATGCAGAACAACTTCTTAGCGCAATGACCCCCGAGGTCTACGAACGTTTAAACTATGCAGTTGAAACGGGGAAATGGCCAGAAGGAACGGCGCTCTCTAAAGAACAGCGCGACTCGTGTATGCAGGCGGTTATGTTGTATCAATCGAAACATAACTCTGAAGCTCAACATATGACAATTGCAGCCGGCGGAGAAATTAGCTTTAAATCAAAGTCTGAACTAAAGAAGCAGTTTAAGTCCGACCAAGAAGATATTGTTAGAGTTAATCCTAATCATTAGGCTTAAATTACAACAAAGGGGTGGCACAGTGCCACCCCTTTTTTACTGTTAAGCTGTTTATTTATAAACAATAATACGATTTAGTTCAGGTTTACGTGAGGGGCTTGATTAAAGGTAAGCCCTCGGCTAAACGAATCGCAGGATAGGCTTATAAGCTCATCTCACCGCGTAACACTTGTTGCATTTGAGCCTTCACTTCTTCGTAGCTTAAATCTTGGCTCAATAGATAATGTAATTTCGCCAGTGCTGCTTCTGGTGTCATATCGTAACCACTGATAACGCCCGATTCTGCTAGTGCACAACCCGTCGCGTAACCACCCATGTTGACTTTACCTGCCAAACACTGAGTTAGGTTCACCACAATCACACCTCGTTCTGAGGCATCTTTTAAGTGTTGAAGTAGCTCTTGATTTTGCGGTGCGTTACCAACACCAAAAGTAAGCAGAATCATTGCATTTACAGGCTGTAGTAGCGTGTTGCGAATCACTTCATGCGAGATTCCTGGGTACATTGTAATTACACCGATGGGTTGCGGAGTAATGTTATGAACCTTGAAAGCACCTTCAGGTTGTTCGTTTACCTTAACGTTATTGCTGATCTGGATATTGATACCCGCTTCTAGCAATGGAGTTAGGTTTGGGGAGGTAAACGCATTGAAGCCATCAGCGTGTGATTTTGTACTGCGGTTACCGCGCATCAACTTGTTGTTGAAGAACAGTGTCACTTCGTTGATCGGGTAGTTCGCTGCAATGTGCAGAGCATTAAGCAGGTTTGCTTGTCCGTCTGAACGTAATTCTGCTAATGGGATCTGAGAGCCCGTAACAATCACAGGTTTGCCGAGGTTTTCTAACATGAATGACAGAGCTGAGGCGGTGTAAGCCATGGTGTCTGTACCGTGCAGGATAACGAAACCATCGTACTTATCGTAGTTCGCGCGAATATCATCAGCGATAGTCTGCCAATCAAGTGGCGTCATATCTGAAGAGTCCATTAATGGAGAGTATTCATGAATGGTGTACTCAGGCATTTCTGGGCGATGGAATTCAGGCATGCCAGCTAGCTGCTTATCCATAAAACCTGCGACTGGGACATAGCCGTGGTCCAAAGACTTCTGCATGCCAATTGTGCCGCCGGTATACGCGATATAGATGTGTTTTCTTTCCATGGCGATTAATACTTAGTGTGATATAGGGAACAGGGGGGCGATTATAGCGAATTATCATGCAATAAAAAGAGGCGCCTCACACAGAGGCGCCTCTTGATAACAAAGCGTTGAGCTTATCTTATTGAACTTGGCAGTTTAAGCAAAAAGCATATCGGCCTTGTGGGTCGTTAAAGTTACCTAACAGTTGGCTATCTTGAGCTAACTGTTGAGTAACAGGCTGTAAACTGCTTGGAATCATTGACTGAATATCAAGGCCTATCGACATCTGAACTTGGTTCATAAATTCTTGAATAAATAGCTCAGTGGCTGAAAGAGGCTCTTCTACCCAGTAGATATTGTAGGTTTCAAGCTCTGCAAGTGAAGCTGCAGCTGTAATCGCATCATCAAAATCACCAATTTCATCGACTAGACCTTTCTCGATTGCATCTTGCCCTGTCCATACTCGGCCTTGAGCAATCTTGTCGACAGCATCGACTTCCATGCCACGGTTTTCTCCAACTAGGCTAATGAATCGGCGGTAACCGTTTTCAATGCCCATTTGGAAAGCGTCTTTCGCACCTTCGCTTAGTCCAGTTGTAATACCAAGACCAGAGAAAGGCGACGTACCAACGCCATCGGTGTAAACGCCGATATCGTTCAAGCCTTTCTCAAAGGTCGTGATAACACTGAAGATACCGATCGAGCCTGTTAGTGTGGTTGGTTGAGCCAAAATCTTGTCTGCGCCCATCGAGATCCAATAACCACCAGAAGCAGCCAGGCTAGACATAGAAACCACAACAGGTTTACCTGCTTGCTTGATCGCTTCTATTTCATTGCGGATAACTTCTGAAGCAAATGCGCTACCACCTGGGCTGTCTACACGAAGTACAACCGCTTTTACTTTGTCGTCGTTGCGCGCTTGGCGAAGTAGGGCGGCCGTGGTATCACCACCAACGGTGCCACGTGGCTGCTTGCCATCCATAATTGCGCCGCTAGCGACAATTACAGCGACATCGTGCGATTCACTTGTTAGGTCAGGAAGCATGGTTGTACGGTACTCGTAGTACCCCAACGCGTTATAGCTGTCTTGACCGTCACTGCCGAAGACGTCTGCGAGCTCTAGACGAACTTGTTGGCGAGTTGCCAGTTCGTCAACTAAACCAAGCTTCTCTGCCAGTTTTGCGATATCGCCATCAACCGACTCAAGGTCTTTTAAGAAAGAGTCCATGCTTGGGTTCAAGGTTTTAGCATCGATCTGGCGGTTGTTGCTTACGTCATCAACGTATGCTCCCCACAGTTGACCTAACCAACGAGAAGCTGACTCTTTCGCTGCGTCTGACATATCGTCGCGAATGAAAGGTTCGATTGCAGACTTATAAGTACCGACGCGGAATACATGTGTATTTACGTCAAGCTTCTCTAATAACGTTTTGTAGAATAGCGAGTAAGCACTGTAGCCTTTAAGAAGAACCCCACCATCTGGTGATAGGAAGACTTTAGTTGCGTAGCTGGCTAGGTAGTATTGGCTTTGGTTGTAAAAGTCACCCACCGCATAAATTGGTTTGCCTGTTGCTTTGAACTCGTTGAGTGCTTTAGCAATGTAGCGAAGCTTGGTCAGATTGGTTTCTGGCAACTCTTTCAGGGCTAAAACGATACCAGTAACGTTGTCATCGTCTTTGGCGTAGCGAATCGTTTCAACAATATCAAACAGGACGTTCTCTTTTGGAAGGTCTTTGCCAAGTAGTGAACCCGTGACTGAATCCATCGGATTGATATAGCGACTTTGCTCCACGATAGGACCAGACAGGTTAAGTACTAAAGCCGATTCCTGTGGAACAGTGGGCTGAGTTGTGTCTGAGTGGAAGTATACAAAGTAGATGATGGCGATACTGAGTAAAAAGAAGAGGTTAACGAGCGCAAGACGCACAAACGTGATGAGCTTCCAAATCCCTTTAAAGATCATACCTATAAATTTGAATATCTTTTTCATTATGTCTCCGCAGTGAGATCACGTGGCTTTAACAAGCAACAGTACTATTAATCTCAATAATATGAACTGCTTAGTATCCTACGATAATTCCCTAGCTCAAACTACACCAAGAATTGTTAATCGATATATATTCTCATTAAGTGTAGACAAATTAAGGGTTTCTGAACGATTAATACCTTCAGCATTATGATCGGTGTTACAAAAATGTAAACGGTTGTTTGAACTTTTGGTGATTGAGTTATATTGTGGTCAGACCACAAGGATATAATAATAGAAGTGATGTCTGCCATGTACCCACATTTACTCGAACCACTCGATCTTGGATTTACTCAGTTACGTAACCGTGTATTGATGGGATCAATGCACACGGGTTTAGAAGAAAATAAAGAAGGCCTCCACAAGCTTGCCGCGTTTTATGAAGAGCGAGCAAAAGGAGGCGTTGGCCTTATTGTTACCGGTGGTTTCTCTCCTAATTTACGTGGCAGATTGACCCCATTTAGTGCTGAGTTCAGTAAAGTTAAGCACGCTAAAGCTCACCAAGTTGTTACCGAGGCCGTGCATAAGCATGGAGGTAAAATTGCCCTTCAGTTGCTACATGCTGGCCGCTATGCCATGCACCCATTCGCGCAAAGTGCTTCGGGCATCAAAGCGCCAATCGCTAAGTTTGCACCGAGTGAGATGAGCCCTCGTCAAATTAAAAAGACCATCGGTGCTTTTGCCAACAGTGCAGAGCTAGCTCAGGTTGCTGGCTATGACGGCATAGAGATCATGGGCTCCGAAGGTTACTTGATTAACCAATTTATCTGTAAACGTACCAACATGCGTTATGACGAATGGGGCGGTTCTTACGAGAAGCGTATGCGTTTCCCACTAGAGATCGTTAAATCGATTCGCGAAGCGGTGGGTAAAGATTTCATCATTATTTTCCGCTTATCGATGCTGGATTTGGTTGAGCAAGGCAGCACATTCGAAGATGTTGTACTTCTGGCTCAGAAGCTAGAAGAAGCGGGCGTGACCATTATTAATACCGGTATTGGTTGGCATGAAGCTCGTGTCCCAACTATTGCGACACAAGTTCCAAGAGGAGCATTCTCTTGGGTGACGGAAAAAGTAAAACCATACGTGTCGATCCCAGTGGTGACGTGTAACCGAATCAACACGCCAGAAGAGGCCGAACGTATCCTCAGTTCAGGACAGGCCGACATGGTATCAATGGCTCGTCCATTCTTGGCTGACCCTGACTTTGTTAATAAAGCCGCTCAAGACCAAGCGCAGTTCATTAACACCTGTATCGGTTGTAACCAAGCGTGTCTTGATAACGTATTCAAAGGCAAACGAGCGAGCTGCTTGGTGAACCCTCGCGCTTGTTACGAAACTGAAATTGTTGTGCAACCAGCTCAAGCAACCAAAACCATTGCCGTCGTCGGTGCTGGGCCAGCAGGTTTAGCTTGTGCAACAACGTTGGCACAGCGTGGGCATAAGGTTGATCTGATAGAGAAAAATGACCGCATCGGTGGACAATTTAGATTGGCAATGCAGATTCCGGGTAAAGAAGAGTTCAGAGAAACGATTCGTTACTTTGCTAACCAAATAGATGCATCAGGCGTGAACTTAAAACTGGATACTGAAGCGACGTTTGAGATGTTGTTGAAGTACGATGAAGTCGTGATGGCTGCTGGTGTTGAACCCAGAAAGCTTGATATTGAAGGGATAGATCAAGAAAACGTAGTCGACTACCAAACCTTGATTCGTGAAAAGACACCAGTAGGCGAAAAAGTCGCGATTGTTGGTGCCGGTGGTATCGGTATTGATGTGGCAACTATGCTGACAGAGCCGACTTCTCACAGCTTGGATGACTGGCTGCATGAGTGGGGCATTGATAAAAATATGGAACACCCTGGTGGACTTTATCCTTACCCTGATTCGTTCAGTGACAAAACGGTTTGGGTGATGCAGCGTAAAGCGGGTCGTGTCGGTAAAGGCCCGGGTAAGACTACAGGTTGGATTCATAAACGCACATTAGAAAAACGTGGTGTGAACTTACTTGGTGGCGTGAGCTACAACAAGATTGACGACCAAGGTCTACATATCAGCGTTGGTAAGAAAGATCAGGTACTCGATGCCGATTCCGTTATCGTGTGTGCGGGTCAGGTTTCAGTTCGTCCATTCGAAGACATGTGGCAAGAGTTTGGTGGCAAACTACACGTGATAGGCGGTGCCGATTACGCAGGTGAACTGGATGCCGTGCGTGCGATTCGACAAGGTGTTGAGCTGGCGATTAAGCTCTAACAACAAACAGAATGTTCTCGTTTGATAAGCTTGAATTAGAAAGTTCAATAAGCTGAACTAGACAGGTAATTAAGCTTGGACTAGACAGATAAATAAGGCTCCTAAGTCATAGATTTAGGAGCCTTTGTTGTTTCTAGTGTCGTTTCAAATATTGCTTCAAATAGACTGCCGTTGAGATTTATTATCGTTTGTATTCTGTGCTACAGTTCAACTATACAAACAATAAAAATTAGTAAGGACTTCAAATGGATGCTTTGGATCTATTGCTCAACAGACGCTCTATCGCAAAACTCTCTGATCCGGCACCTGAAGGTGTAGCGTTAGAAAACATTATCAAAGCGGGTTTACGAGCTCCAGACCATGGCGCATTGACACCGTGGCGCTTTGTTATCGCACAAGGCTTAGGGTTACAGAAGCTCTCTGATATTTTGGTTCGTGCGGCACAAGCTGACGAAAGTGAAGAAGCGGTCATAGAGAAAGTTAAAAAAGCGCCGTTTCGAGCTCCAATGGTGATCACTATCATCGCAAAGGTAACTGAGCACGAAAAAGTGCCTGCGTTCGAACAACACCTGTCTGCGGGTTGTGCTGCGCAAGCAATGCAAATGGCCGCAGTTGCACAAGGCTTCCAAGGTTTTTGGCGTTCAGGTAAATGGATGTTCCACCCTGAAGTACACCAAGCTTTCGGCCTAGAAGGCGACGATGAAATTGTTGGTTTCCTATACCTAGGTACTCCGGGCTGTACGCCAATGAAAGCGCCAGAGCGTGACTTCTCAAAGTTCGTTGAGTTCTTGTAGATCTCGTCAGGAAAATAGCCACACAACGAATTGTTGAATGTTAACTGTATAAACAACCAGTTTTTCTTGATTTCTAGGAGCCACATTAGATAATGTGGCTCTAATTGTTTGTAGCATCTGGAAAAACATGTCTCGCCTTATTATTGCTGAAAAACCAAGCCTAGGCCGTGCGATCGCCGCTGCATTGCCTAATCCACAGAAGAAAGACCAAGGGTTTATCAAATGTGGCAATGGAGATGTGGTGACTTGGTGTATTGGACACTTATTGGAGCAAGTTGAGCCGGATGCTTATGACGACCGTTATAAGAAGTGGAACTTAGCCGATCTTCCTATCGTGCCGGAGCAATGGCAGTTGAGACCACGCAAGACTTCCAGCAAACAGCTTACTGTGATCCGAAAGCTATTGAAGGACGCGACCCAAATTGTCCATGCGGGTGACCCGGATAGAGAAGGGCAGCTGCTGGTTGATGAAGTGATTGATTATTGCAAGGTGTCTAAGACTAAGAAAGAGTCGATGGACAGGTTACTTATTAGTGACTTGAACTTGCCAGCGGTAAAGCGTGCGCTCTCTCAAATGCGCAGTAACCGCGATTTTATTCCACTTTCTATTTCTGCATTGGCGCGCTCTAGAGCCGATTGGCTGTATGGCATGAACATGACTCGCGCGTATACCTTGTTAGGTCAAAAGGCGGGTTACCAAGGCGTGTTGTCGGTAGGGCGAGTGCAAACGCCTGTACTTGGTTTGGTCGTAAGGCGTGATGAAGAGATCGAAAACTTCATTCCGAAAGATTATTTTACTCTGCATGCGCTGATCCCTTATCAAAACAACGGCCAGAGCTTTGATATTCGAGCACGTTGGAAACCAAGCGAAGCATGTAAGCCATGGCAAGATGAAGAAGGCCGGGTGCTCAATCGAAAACTGGTTGAGAACGTTGCTAACCGAATTGCGAATCAACCCGCGACGGTGACGGAATCAGAGCAAAAGCAAAGTAAACAAGCGGCGCCACTGCCTTACTCGCTGTCAGCTCTACAAATTGATGCTTCTAAGCGTTTTGGCATGAGCGCTCAACAGGTACTCGACACTTGTCAGTCATTGTATGAGAAACACAAGCTCATCACTTACCCACGTTCTGATAGCCGCTATCTACCTAAAGATCACTACTCACAAAGAGAGTCGGTCGTGGATGCTATCGCTAACAATGCGAAAGAGCTGCAAAGTGGTGCTCAAGGTGCGGATCTTTCTCTTAAATCCAAAGCATGGAACGACAGTAAGGTCGATGCTCACCATGCGATAATTCCTACTCCGAAAAAGTCATCGGTGAACGGTCTGTCTGCCAACGAGATGAAAATCTATCAGCAAATCGCTCGTCAGTATCTAATGCAATTCTACCCACCTGCCATTTTCGCCGATGCAAAGCTCGTCTTTGAGATCGCTGGTGGCGTGTTCATCGCAAAAGGGCGACAACTTATTAACCCAGGTTGGAAGGTGTTGATGGGGAAAACGGACGCCGAAGAGAAAGGTGATGGTACGGATACGGTTCCTCCATTGGATAAAGGAACTGTGTTGACGTGTCGCGAAGGCGTTATTGGCGATAAGAAAACCGAGCCACCAAAACACTTTACCGAAGCGACCTTGTTACAAGCGATGACCGGTATTGCACGCTTTGTGGCAAATAAAGACCTCAAAGCTATCTTGAAAGAGACTGATGGCCTCGGCACAGAAGCAACCCGTGCGGGTATTCTCGATACTCTGTTCAAGAGACAACTGTTAACGCGACAGGGTAAAAGCATTCACAGTAGCCCGGCGGGAAGAGGATTGATTAATGCCTTACCTGAGGACTCGACCTTTCCAGACATGACCGCTCACTGGGAGCATCAGTTGCAAGGTATGGCTGAACGAAACCAAGCGTATCAACCCTTCATGCAAGCGCTAGAAAGTAAGATCGATGGCTTAATGGGTAAGGTAAAAACAGGTGAAGTCCCTGAATCCCTGCGCCATCTTCCTAAAGTCGAAAGACCTGCCTTTAAACGCCGCAAAGGTGGTGGTGCGAAGTCTTATGCCAACAAAGGTACGTATGCCAAAAAAGGGACGTATGCTAAGAAAGGCACTAAAAGCTAGGAACTGAGAGCAAACCGCTGTTTATTGGCGATACTGGAATTAACGCCCAACCTTGCGTCCGCAGCGCTTAAACAGCTGTTGCCAATAGTCGACATGGCGCCGAGTGGATGATCGAAAGGCTTGATGCGCATCTTTGATGGGAAAGTAATAACTGTGTAGCTCAGGCTGTGCGTCAAACATAGCAAGTTGCGGGGCTAGCTGCTGATAGTAGCCATCCAATTGCGCCATGTAAGGCTGAACCTTGTCAATATACTGTTGTTCGAACACATTGTTGAGATAGCGAAACTTAGTCGTGTCTCGTTGCTTCCCACAGATGATGTTGGCGTCAAAAGTAGTCAGCTGCTGGGTGATGGTATCAAGCTCTGCCGAAGCACGAGATAGTGAGTAGTACAAATCCCCAAGCGTCGAACTCTTCTCTAATCCTTCTTGAACCTCAGTAGTCTTGCCGGAAACGAGCGGTGTGTTTAACGCTTGATTTATGTGCTCTAGCGCGTCACTTGTCTGTCGTACTTGTTCGCCAATATCGGCACGTAACCACTGGCTACCACGCATTTGCGACTGCATGGCTTCACTGGCATAGATGAGATTCCATTGGTGCAGTGGAAATTGTGCGAGTTTTTGTTGCTCGATTTCTCTGAGTAATTCTACGATCTCAGGATCTAATTCGTTATTAGATAAACATTGACCAACACCTTCCAGTAGAGCGACTTGATAATCGTAATTTCGGAACTCGTCGGCGACTTTTCCAAGTACGGAGTTTCTTTCTGCAATCAGGTTGAATAATCCGCATTGTCGAAGTTGATAGCTGTCGATAAGCCCGATAGAGAGCGAAGGAACTTCAATAAACAGTTCTCGCTTTCTCGGTAAGCTGTTGAGCTCCCAGTCTTCCTGTATCTCGTCAGTCTCTTGCACGTTGGCGATTTTGGTCTGATAGTCGTCGAAATAGTTCTGTGGGCTGTCATCGAAACATCCAGCTAGCACCATTGTTAGACACAAAAGTGTTGAACGTACGAGCAAGCTTGAGATAACGCGACGACCCATGTGACGGCTACCAGTCTATTTCGCTACCATCGAAATTAAAGAAGTGACCACTCACTTCAGTATTCGATGACTCTATTACAGTCACAAGGCCTTTAGCTGAAGTCTCTGTATCAATAAGAGCATTAGGTCCGCCCATTTCCGTCTGTACCCAACCAGGATGTAACGCTAACACTGTAAAGCCATTATCGGTCAAGTCGTTGCTTAAACTCTTCACAACTGAGTTAAGAGCCGCTTTAGATGAACGATAGATGTAGCCTCCGCCTGATGTGTTTTCAGACATGCTACCCACTCTAGACGAAAGACAGGCGATCTTTTTGACGTCACTACTTTCTATGAGAGGTAATAGAGTCTCGACAAGCTTCAATGGGGCAATTGTGTTGATTTCAAATACACGACGCCACTCTTCGACATCGGTATTACCCAGACCGTAACCTTTAGGGCCATAGTAGCCAGCGTTGTTGATCAAGATATCAATCGACTCTATTTGCGAGGGGAGTTGTTCTACTGCTTGATAATCGGTTATTTCTAATTGAATGCAGGTCAGGTTGCTACTGTGCTCTGCGAGTGAGAGCAGTTCTGTTGCTGAAGAGGCGTCACGGTAAGTTGCGTACACCTTGTGATTACCTTTCAAGTATTGTTGAGTCAGACTTAAGCCTATGCCGCGGTTCGCTCCAGTAATAAAAATAACGCTCATGGTGATTCCTTTTCAGTTCAATTAGTTAAGTTTGATGGCTTAACACGAGAAAATCAACGGTCCACCAACTGGCCATTAGCATTCCTACAAAAATCATTACTGCAGCCATCGAGCCACAGATCACACCACAGATGAGTATTACGTTTTTCATTGTTGTCTCTGGAATTAATTAAAGGTAATGATAACTATTATCATTAATTAAGGTTGTCGCCAAGTCTGAGACTGTTATGATTTTGAGATTGATACGTAATACGCCCGATCTATGACTCCTTTAATTTACCATCCAATTTATTCTCAGTTGCCTTTACCAGAAGGGCATCGTTATCCAATCAATAAATATCAACTGTTGCACAGTGCTGTGAAGCACCACATGGATAGCGATCCAAAATGGGGTAATGCATTCGCAATGTTCCAGCCAATGCCTGTTTCGGTAGAACAAGTAAAGCAGGTACACGATGGTGAATATGTCGATTTGCTAGTTTCTGGAAATTTACCAGCAGCAAAAATGAGACGTATCGGCTTTCCGTGGAGTGAACAGCTTATAGAAAGGACACTCTATTCAAGTGGTGGAACCTGCTTGGCCGCTGAAATGGCCATCGAGAGTGGTTTAGCGATTCATCTCAGCGGTGGCTATCATCATGCGCACCGAGATTTTGGCAGTGGCTTCTGTTTGTTGAATGATCTGGTCTTGGCGGCCAAGCACGCATTAACCTTTGAGCATATAGATAAAGTGCTGATCGTCGACAGTGATGTTCACCATGGCGATGGTACAGCGACACTTTGCCAAGAGAGCGATGAGATTATTACTCTGTCATTCCACTGCGATAAGAACTTCCCTGCGCGTAAACCGTTATCTGATTTAGATGTGCCATTAAGTCGTGAAACAGAAGATGAAGAGTTCTTACGTTGTTTTGAACAAGTCACCAAGTTGGCGATTGCGCATCACCAACCTGATCTCATTATTTATGACGCGGGGATCGACATCCATCAAGACGATGAACTGGGTTATTTGAATGTTTCGACAAAAGGGATATTTGAACGCGACTGTTTCATGATTGAATTAGCGAAATCAGAGTCTATTCCAATGGCGTGTGTAGTCGGTGGCGGATATCGAACTGAACATCAAGATTTGGTACCGATACATATGCAGCTTTTGAAAGCCGCACTAGCAGTGAATACTTGACCGGTAAACTCGAATTTTCTTTAGATACAAAAAAGCCGCTGATTTCTCAGCGGCTTTCTTTAATGTGGTGGAGGGATAGGGATTTGAACCCTAGAACCGCTATTAACGGTTGCCGGTTTTCAAGACCGGTGCTTTCGACCACTCAGCCATCCCTCCAGTGCTGCGAATAATATAGTGGTGTGATTCGCTTGTAAATACCCTTATCAACTGACTGCTTTTTTTATGAACAAGTTTGTGTGTTTTTATATTGTCAGAGTGAAAATACATTGAAAAATGTTTCTGAACGCTTCGACTTAGAGGATTAGATCTCGTTTGAGAAAGGAAGATGAAGATAGGATCTCATACAACAGATGTGAGAAACGTCATTAAGATCGCAGCCTTAGCTTCTTGGTGCTTAGCCACTACTCCTCATTAGGTTAACTTGCCTTTATTACTCATAAGATTCATAATAAATACATCTTATAGAGTGAAATATCCCAACATGCATATCACACGTTACACTGATTATTCCCTACGCGTTCTGATCTATTTAGCGATCAACAACCAATCTCTTAGCACCATCGGCGACATTGCTAACAGTTATGGTATTTCTAAAAACCACTTAATGAAGATCGTTCAGCAACTCAACCTCAAAGGACATCTGATCGCCACAAGAGGAAAAAATGGTGGTTTGAAACTCAGTTGCCATCCAAGTCAGATCAACATAGGGACGTTAGTTCGAGAGTTAGAAGACAAACGTAACTTGGTTGAATGTTTTGGCGAGGATAATAGCTGTGTCATTACACCAAATTGCCAATTGAAAACTATCTTTGCTGAAGCTCAAGAGTGTTTTTACAAAAGCTTAGATGCTTATAGCTTGCAAGATCTCCTTGGCGAAGGGCACAGCTACAAGCTAGGGCAACTCTTGGCGGTTGAAGTTATTTAAAAGTAAGCAAGTTTTGTTTACTCACTAGGTTTACGATGATGAAAGATTTAAATCAAAACCCCAACAATGGCGTTTCAATGACGGCATTTTTCGAACTCGCGTTTCGACCATTTTTTTTGTTTGCATCACTTTTTAGTATTGCAGCGTTAGTCGGGTGGGCCGCGTTTTGGAATGGCAGCGCAACCTTAAATGTTTATGGCGGTGCAAGGTGGTGGCATATTCATGAAATGTTGTTTGGCTTTGCAGCCACTGTCGTGGTTGGTTTTTTACTGACGGCCGTACAAAATTGGACGGGTGTCCGCAGTATTAACGGACGCGGGTTAATGATACTTCTGGCTATCTGGTTGTGTGCAAGAATAGCCATGTTCCTGCCTGAAGTTCTAAGCTCTTGGCTGGTGGCTGGACTCGATTTACTGTTTTTACCTATCGCTGTAATTTATCTTGCTCACAATATTGTCAGTGTGAAGCTTTGGCGAAACCTGTTGTTCGTCCCCATTTTATTGCTAATGACTTTTGCCAATGCCGCAATGCACTATGGTGTTCTATTTCAGCAGCCACTCTTAATTTCACAAGCTAGCACAAGCATGGTGCTGTTGGTGACTCTAGTCATGTGCATTATGGGTGGGCGAGTTTTTCCTATGTTTACCGCTAATGGCACACAGACACCACGAACCCCTGCATTACCATGGCTTGAAAAGCTGAGCATCGTGAGCACGATTTTCGCTGTTGTGTTGAGCTTTCAGATACTTCCAGTTCCACAAAGTCTCGTTGCTTTCGTGTTTATTGTCAGCGGTTTGGCAAACGCGGTTAGAGCGGTAAGGTGGAAAGTATGGGTCGCTTTTAAGACTCCTCTTGTGTGGTCTTTACACTTAAGCTACTGGGCCATTTCGTTAGGATTGGTCTTGTATGGCGTTTCGATCATTTCGTCATTGGTTACCCAATCACAAGCGATTCATGCCTTAACCGTTGGTGGAATGGGAGTGATGATCTTATCAATGATCTCACGTGTCTCTCTAGGACATACAGGTCGAGCTATTGCGATTGGTAAAATAATGACTGCGGCGTTAATTGCCATTGTTTTTGCCTTTATTGTTCGAGCGTTTGGTGGATACTTTACCAATAATATTGTCTCTATCATCACCTTATCCAGTGCTCTGTGGGTTGTCGCGTACAGTTGTTTCGTTGTGTTGTACTTACCAATTTTAATAAAACCAAAAGCTTAAATTACTACAAGTTGCGAATATTCAATATTGACGACTTTAAAGTTGCATTTAAAATGCATCTTTAATATTATGTCTGCAGTGAATGACTTAAATACAATCAAAGAGAGAATGATTATGAGCTGTTGTGGCGGATGTGGTGGTTCAAACCACGAAGAAAAAGCAAAAGAAGCTGAACAAAAGAAGCAAGCAGAGCAGCAAGAAACTAAGCAAGAAAACGCTTAATTAGATCTGCACTCAAGCCAAATTTAAAAATCCAGAGACTTCGATGAAGCCTCTGGATTTTTTTATGTTATGTATCCACAATGAGAACCTGAAGAAACCTAGGGCACTATTCCAATAAACATCCCCCCAATTCTTCAAGTTACTTGGTTATGCATTGGTGGCGTAGGTCTACATGTTTATTGGCAGGGATGTTTTGTTGCAACAGTGACGTCGAATTTCGATGGGTTATAAGAGGAATGAGTCAGGTACCTATGCCATATGTTTAAATACAATAGAGCGGTAATCGGCTTGAAGTTGCCGTGAGAAACAGGTTTGAATCAGATTCAGATAGCTAAGGACTTTGACTGGTTGGCTAACTGACTTTTAGGTTCGATTAACTTTACGCTAGATGCAAAAAAGCCGCTGATTTCTCAGCGGCTTTCTTAAATGTGGTGGAGGGATAGGGATTTGAACCCTAGAACCGCTATTAACGGTTGCCGGTTTTCAAGACCGGTGCTTTCGACCACTCAGCCATCCCTCCAGTGGCGTGAATAATATAAGGGGCAGAGGATCTTGTAAACCCTTAATTTTCATAATTTTGTTTTGTTGCTTGTTTTCTAATCATTCACGGCAATAAAAAAGGGAAGCCATTGGCTTCCCTTTTCTTTTTGATGATCATTTAGTCATTTTTGGTATAGAACCGCTGTAACTCAGTAAGGCCTTGCATCAACACTGGCAAGCGAGGGCTTACATCTTTCAGACGTTTGTAATTCTGATCGTACAATTTGTAGTTACCAAACTTATCTAACACCGTTGTTTGTTGGTCAGTAACAAGAGCAAGTTCACGTGAGTCTCCTGCAAGAATCCATTTTCTTCTACGCTCATCAAACAGGCTACGTCCACTACTAAAATCTGTAGGGTTCGAAGATACACCTAATAGCTCTTGCATTAGCGTGACTGACACATCTAGGTGACTAGAACGGTGAGTATATTCAGATGCTGACTTACCTGGCCATTTGATGAACAGAGGCACTTGTAGTTGGTAACGACTGTAATTGGAGTTTGCGCCCCAACTGTTGGTTTTCGTCTCGTTAAATTCAGTACCATGGTTAGAGGTAATGATAACCACTGTGTTGTCTTGAAGATCTAGGCGCTCCAACTCTGCGTAGATTTTCGTTAACTGAACATCAGCCGCTTGAGTCGATTTTTGGTAATCTGCAGTAAAACGTTCAGCGGTAGTCAACGTCACATCTGTTTCGTAACTAGAGAAGTTATCGAGCGTTGTTAGCTCAATAAAGTTAAACCAAGGGCTTTTTGCTTGTGGTGATTGAACCCATTCAGACCAAGCTTGTATTGCGCTTTGGTCATCATCTGTTGCTTGCTCTGGGAGCGCATCACGGCCTCGGAAGATGACTTCCGGGTAAAGGGCGTCGTCAAAGTCATCACCGCTAAAAGCGGCAAGTGTATAATTGTGATGATCTAGCACATCGAGCAGTACTGCGCTCGAACCTTGTGCTTTGATGCTGCTTGCGTAGCTGCTAGGAAGGCCATAGAACAATCCGAAAATACCAAACATGTCGTTACTTGAACTGTAGTGATTGGTGAAGTTGATCGATTGTTGTGCATAGGCATAGCTGCTTGGCATTGCAGTGCTATTGAGTGCATCAGCGCGAAGATTATTCACACTCACAAGCAGAATATTAAGATCAGCACTGCGGCGGTTGTATTGAATTTTTTCTAGTGGGTAGCTAACTAAGTTTACGTTCTCTTGGTTCGCTTCTAAACGCTGTAAATACTCTTCACGGTCTAATAGACCATGCTTTTCCATAAAGCTTTTTGCTGTCATAGGATAAGACAGTGGGAAATTCGCTTTCTGGCTTGTAATTGGGTTGTAGAAATACGCATCAGCCCACATGTAGGTCAAGTGGCTGCTGATGAAACACAAGAAGAAGACGGCAGTAATAGGACGGCCAATGTGTTTATGAGACAGTTTACGTTGCTTACGCCAAACCCACTCAGACAGACCTAGCTGCAATAAGAAGATTAGTGGCATTACAATGAAGAGGTGCTGCAAATCAGAAGTGAGTGCAGACTCCTCTCCACTGAATAAAACCTCCCACACGACAGGTGTCAGGTGGAGGTTTATATTTTGATACGTTTGAGTATCAATCAGTAGGACAGTTAAACCTATGGTTGCGAAGATAACGGCAACCAAACGTAATAACTTCCTCGACGGAAGAATAAAAGTGAGTGGGAACAGCACTAATAGATAGAGCGCGAACACCAAAAATCCAAAATGACCAACCCATGATGCAGCCAAATAGAATTGACCCAATAGGGTTTCCGGCCAAGCAGATTGAGTAATATAACGAGTACCAATCAACATCGCAGCAATGATGTTGAAAAATGCAAACCAGTGGCCCCAACCTACCAGTCGAGATACACGATCGCTATATGAGTTTGCGCTGTCTACCATTTATAATTCTTTTTCCGTCAATCAAACTTAGTGAGACTTTTTATCTTCAAGAGAAGAAATTAAAGCTTCGGCAAATTTTTCAGCAATTCCTTTGCGTTGTGAAGCAGCAACGTTCTGATTTAAGACATTGGTTGCGATATTTCCAGCGATCATCAATGAAAGCTCAGGTGAAGCTTTGTGCTTAGTCAGTACAGCACCTACTTCAGCTAGGATTTTTTCAACTTGATCATCTGTGTATTTAGATATAATCGGCATAAGGACTCTAATAATGATAGTAAAAGCGGCTTATGATAACCTACTATGCACAACAACTGAAACCTGAACGGTAATATTTTCACTATGAGCCTTCACCTTTCCAACGTAATTTTACACCAGCTAAGCAAGAACGATCAGGAAGAGCTGATTGTTAACTATCGTGCTGAATCTCTAGAAAACGATACTGCATCTGAAAACCTAGTCGCGGAACTTCACCGAGTTTTTAATTCAAAAGCAGGTAAAGGATTTGGTTCTTTCAAATCCGACAGCGAATTCCAGCAGTCGTTGCATGAATTTCGAGCTGGAGAACAAAGTTTTTATGATTTCTCTCAAAAAAGTGCGCTACGTCTAAAAGATGAGCTTTCAAAGTATCCTTTTGCTGATGAAGGCACTTTGGTACTGGCTGAATATCAATCACTGGCGACAGACTACCTTTTCATCGGACTACTGCCTTCTAACCAAAGTTTGAAAGTGACCGAAGGGCTAGATATTAGTGCGACGGATTACCTGGATATCTCGAAGATGGATATTGTTGCGCGCCTTGATCTTTCAACATACGACACAGACAAAGAGTCAAACCGTTACCTTACTTATATTAAAGGGCGCGTTGGTCGTAAAGTCGCTGACTTCTTCTTAGACTTCCTTCAAGCAGAAGTAGGCTTGGATGCTAAGCAGCAAAACCAAGTATTGATGCAAGCGGTAGAAGACTTTGTTTCTGACTCTAAGTTAGAGAAAGAAGAAGCGATCAGCTATAAAAAACAAGTTGCGGATTACTGTAACGAACAGCTTAAAGCGGGTGATGAAGTTCAAGTTCGTGAACTTTCTGGAGAATTGCCAGCAAGCACAGATGGTACAAGCTTCTTTGACTATACTAGTGAGCAAGGCTACGAGTTGGAAGACAGCTTCCCTGCAGACCGCGCAACTATGCGTAAACTAACAAAATTTGTTGGTGCTGGTGGCGGTTTGAATGTTAGTTTTGATAGTCTGCTTTTAGGTGAGCGTATCTTCTACGATCCAGAGACAGACACGCTAACCATTAAAGGGACGCCACCGAACCTACGTGATCAACTGACTCGCAATAAGTCATAGTCCGAAGTTATTAGGTAGTAAGCGACAGCCGGTTGTTGTCGCTTGTTTATGTTTAGCAACATAATGGTTTAGAGTTCGCATGAACAAGGAATATCGATGGAACAATCAGTAGCAAAGCCCAATCGCTTTAAAAGACCAGCAACTTTTTTGGTTGCACTCTTGGCTCTGTGGCTACTTCCTTCACTGGCACTCCTTAATCTAAGCCGTTCTTACTCTCACTCGCTCGCTCAAATTGAAGAGCTCGGTATTCGCGTTAATGAACTGAGGCAATCGCTTTATTTCTCTGAGCCGCTGCGAGTCTCTCGTATTAATGATTTAGCACTCGATGCTCAGTTAGTTTATTCGATCCGACTGCAGATAGAATCTGATTTCCAACACGCCTTGTTTCGCCCTGATGTGAACCAACTGCTTTACGTTGCCGATCAATTTTTAGAAAAATTTGATGAATTCATTCCGATAGAAAGTCAGGTGCAAGATATCGTCGATAACATCAAAGTGTTACGCACAGATACTGAACTTTCCCCTAAGTTAAAGCCGCTACTCAACGAATTTGGTGTCGTCGTTTTTGAAGCGATGTATTCCGATAACCAAAGTTCATCAGCAACTTATCGCGCCTTTGATTCTATTCTTGAAAAATCTTATTCATTAAAATCCGAAGAGCAAGATGCACTCCAACTATTACTGGCAGATGCTTCAGCATTGCTGAGTGATTACGCTCAGCTCAATTATTTAGTCGATAAAATTAAGAAGAATTCAGTAAACGAACAGATCATTAAACTTGAAGCTGAGTTCCATGAACGTCAATACAACCTATTATTGATCATGCTAGGGTTAAGCTTAGTGGCAATGATTGCGTTAGTGTTGTGGAGTGTTAGGTCCCAAAAATCGATGAAAGAAGTAGACCAAGCACTCAGACCGGAACCAGTCATCGATTCAAGTCAGGACGATGCTCTCTCTACTTCCAACAAAGATACGTCTTCTCGTAACAATACGTCTTCTCGTAACGATACTGCTGCTCGCAATAATATTGTTTCTCACAGCGATATTGCTTCTTCCGCGGTGACGCCGCCAAGTAATCCCCCATCAGTATTAGATATTACGCCAGCGAGTCAACATTCTGATACCCAACCTCAGCAGAGTGTTTGTGCGACAAGCCCGAAAGCTATTTCACAAGAACCGATTTTGCAAGAACCTATTCCACAAGTACCGGTTCAGCAAAACTCTATTCAGCACCCCCCAACTCAGCGAACACCAGAACAAGTGCAAGAGCCAGAGAAGCACATTGCCAGAGTGACGGATTCAAAGCCAGCGATTGATATTGAAGAGATGCTAGAGACTCTTGATGGCGATACCGAGTCTGTTGAATTGTTGCTAGGGGTCTTTGTCGAAGATCACGCAGATGACTATACCAGATTCAAATCTCTGCTCACCAAGGATGAAACCTCTGCTGCTCGCATTGTGCACAGCTTAAAAGGTGTGGCTGGCAGCATCAAAGCGTCTCGGTTAGCGATCATTGCAGCGACTATTGAAATGACAATGAAGCAGTCCAGAGCCATCAGCGAGCACGATTTAGCCGAACTAGAGCTCGCGATAAAAGCCTCTGTAGATTCTGCTCATGACTATTTAAATACCCAACGTTAACTTTTACAGGTTTTTTGACAATACTCTGACGAAGCGCTCATACAATCCGCGCCCTTAGTCTTTGTCAGAGGTTTATATGTCACGAGTTTCGAGTCGAAATTGGATCGTGTTAGTGCTTAGCATTGTGCTAAGTGGTTGTTCTCTTTTGGAAGTTAAGCTAGACAGTCAAACGACGCCTCTTACTCAGCAAGAGTTACAGGCTCGGATCATGACGCGTGAATACGCCAAGATGTTTTTTACACGAGTAGAAGACTCGGCCGATCTCATTGCGCAATCTTACCCTGCTGATGACACCTTACATCAATCTTATGTGTTGCTTTGGAAGATCCATGCTGAGCAGGGCTTACAACAAGCAGCGTACCAAACCTCCCCAATGTCAGCATTAATTGACTCATGGGTTTTCACAGCCCAAATGAATCAGTTTTATAGCCAAGGCGATGGTGCGGATCTGTTCGTGACGGATAATGCGGTAGAGACGGCTCGTTCTCTTGACCAAGAAGCTGAGAAGCTAGCAAAGGGTGTATTGAGCTCAAGTGATTTCAAAAAGAGCAAAGCATTCGTCGCAGAGTTCGCCGCGAGCAATCCTTTTAAAGATCTTACCTTCAGAAGCACACCCGCTTACCGTGAATGGCTAAGTTACCTTGGTAAAGACGAATCTCAAATCGTTCAAAGCCTAGGTACCATGCCGGAGGCGATGGGCGATGCATCAGACCGCTTAAGCCTAATGGCTGACCAAACACCGAAATTGATGACGTGGAAAGCTGAGTTGGTGGCGATGAATAGCTCGCTAACGGGTGAAGACCTATCGATGACGCTGGAAAGCCTTCGTCAAACATCAGCAAGCATGCAGGACTTCATTGAGAATAACCCTGAGTACATGCAAACATTGGCTTCTATTATGTCGACAGAAATGCAGCCTCTGCTCAACGACCTAAGTGATAAGGCAGATCAAAAATTGGCGATGCTCACTGAAGAACGTGTAGCCTTAGAAAAAATGGTGACACGAGAGAGAGAAGCTCTGGTCGCGATGATTGCGAAAGAGCGTATTGAAATTGCAGGCATTGTGACTTCTGAAAGGGAACTGTTTACACAAGATCTTGATCGCGTCTCTCAAGAGGTGGTGGTACTCGCTATTGATAAACTGATGGACTTAATCAAAGGTGTGATTATTTACTTCATCCTGTTTATCTTGGTGGTGTTCTTTGCACCGTTAGGCATCGGTTATTGGTTGGGTAAACGAACCGCCAACAAATAAATTCAGTAATTAAGTAGATCAAAAAAGAGCGCTCTAGAGCGCTCTTTTGGCATTTATATCATCAACATTTTTGTGCTTAAGCACTAAAGCCTTAGCTTAAGCTTGTTGCTTGCTCAGTTCAGCTGCTTCTTCAGTTTCAAGCGCTGGTGCTGTTGGTTCACATTTATCAACGAACCAACCCATGTAAGACGTTACGATAGTCACGAGGATACAGATGAAGCTCAACCACATGAACGGAGCGTAAGAGAGCGTTGCGACACCAAGAATACTCGCCATGTAGATACCGTTATCACTCCAAGGAACCATGCCTGAAGTTAACGTGCCACCGAACTCAGCGTTACGAGATAGATTTTTACGTTGATAACCTAAACGGTCGTAGTTTTTCGCACAGATTTTTGGCGTTAGGATTAACGATACGTACATTGCAGAACCGAATACGTTACCCATGAAGGCCGTGCCGATCGTGCTTGTTGCTAGAGAGCCTGCGCTATTTACTCGGCGCTCGAACACCTTAGCAATCGTCTCTAATACGCCCACTTTATCCAGTAAGCCACCAAAACCTAAACCAAACACAATTACCGCTACCGAACCAAGCATTGAAGACATACCGCCACGGTTAAGAATCGAGTCAATAAACTCTACGCCAGAGGAGATAGAGAACGGTGCCCAAGCAGTGTTGAATGCCGTTAGGAAATCGATATCTTGGATCATGACTGCCCAGATAATACCTAGCAGAGAACCGAAGCTGATTACCGGGAATGAAGGCATGCGGAAAGCCAACAGACCAAGCACGATCAGTACTGGGACAAATGAGTAAGGCGTGATGTAGAACTGAACTTCCATTGCTTTAATGACAGAATCTACTTGGCTCATGTCAACGTTACCTGCGTAGTGAAAACCAAACGCAGTAAACATGATGCCAGTAATCACGTAGCTGATTAACGCAACTGGCAGCATGCCCTTGATGTGCTCAACCACTTCAACACCAGACATTGAAGAAGCCAATATCACTGAATCAGAAAGTGGAGACATCTTGTCGCCGAAGTAACAACCTGACAGCACTGCACCTGCAGTAATCGGTGCTGGAACACCTAGGCCTTGGCCAATACCCATCATCGCGATACCTGCTGTACCCGCAGCGCCCCAAGAAGTACCAGTTGCCAATGCGGTTAGAGAACAGATAATCATGGTCGCTAAAAGGAAGATAGAAGGGTGGATAGCTTTCAGGCCATAGTAAATGATAGTAGGTACGATCCCGCCTGAGATCCAAGTACCAACAAGAGCGCCAACGGCTAAAAGTATTAAAACCGCGCCTAAGCCATTGGATATTCCTTTGAGTGCCGCTTTTTCTAAGTCTTTGTATTCGTGGCCAAGGCGAATACCGAGAACCATGATAATGAACCAGCCAATATACAAGGCAAGTTGAATTGGAAGGTCAAGCTTTGCAGTAAAGGAAAAAGCAAGGGATAGAAATAGTCCTAACGCGATGAATACCTGCAATAGGTTCGGTAGGCGAGTTTTACTCTGCTTCATAAAAGCCTCTTGTGATTTCGAGCATTTATAGTGCTTCGTTATGGTGTGTGGTGCAAAACGGACACTACAGTAATTAGTTTATTATATCGAAAAAATACGCCCAAGTTGTGATATTTGACTGTTAACGCAGTTAATCATGGCTTCATTATCTGAAATGTTGTTAAATTCATGGTTGTTACATGTTGAAACTTGTCGCACGTTGTTTTCGTTTTGTGAAGTATTATTCTGGATAGTATTGATTAAAAAGAGGGATTTACTGTTTGTGATGCGAGTGGGATTAAGCTGCTTTGGCGATGCAAATGTTTGAATTTGAGGATAATAGGCGTTTTATCAATAAGGTAGATATTGAATATTGATCCAGAGATAACTGCACGATTCATTGCGTTCACTTAAAAGAAACGAAAAAGTTACACTTTTTGACAAAAAGCACTTGAGTTCTGTTTCTGAAAAACTTATAGATGGGGGAGAACGATTTTTAATTTATACATGGAGAGTGAGCGATGAGAGTAGGTCTAGTTGGTTGGCGCGGTATGGTTGGTTCTGTACTGATGCAACGTATGGTTGAAGAAAAAGACTTCGACTTGATTGAACCTGTTTATTACAGTACATCTCAGATTGGTATTCCAGCCCCTGTGTTAGGCGGTAAAGATGCGGGTCTACTTCAAGATGCTTTTGATATTGATAGCCTAAAACAGCTTGATGCGGTGATTACCTGTCAAGGCGGCGACTACACATCAAAAGTATACCCAGCGCTGCGTCAAGCAGGTTGGAAAGGTTACTGGATTGATGCAGCTTCTACTCTGCGTATGGACGCTGATTCAATCATCACTCTTGATCCTGTTAACTTGGCACAAATTCAACAAGGTATTCACGGCGGTACTAACACTTTCGTTGGCGGTAACTGTACTGTGAGCTTGATGCTTATGGCACTCGGCGGCCTATATGAGAAAGGCATGGTCGAATGGATGAGTGCTATGACTTATCAAGCGGCATCGGGTGCGGGTGCTAAGAACATGCGTGAACTTATCTCGCAAATGGGAGTGATCAACGACAGCGTTAGCTCTGAGTTAGCAAACCCATCAAGCTCGATTCTTGATATTGATAAGAAAGTTGCGGATACGATTCGTTCATCTTCATTCCCAACAGACCAGTTTGGGGCTCCTCTTGCAGGCTCGCTGATTCCTTGGATCGATGTGAAGCGTGAAAACGGTCAAAGCAAAGAAGAGTGGAAAGCGGGCGTTGAAGCGAACAAGATCCTTGGCCTAGACGGTCAGCCAATCCCAATTGATGGTACTTGTGTACGTATCGGTGCGATGCGTTGTCATGCTCAAGCACTAACGATTAAGCTTAAGCAGGACGTGCCAATGGATGAGATTGAAGAGATCATCGCGACGCACAATGATTGGGTTAAAGTAATTCCTAATGACCGAGACATTACAGCGCAAGAACTGACACCAGCTAAAGTAACAGGCACTATGTCTGTTCCAGTGGGTCGTCTGCGTAAGATGTCTATGGGTAACGACTTCCTAAATGCATTCACGGTTGGTGACCAACTGCTTTGGGGGGCTGCAGAACCACTACGCCGTACTTTACGCATTATCCTTGCTGAGAAAGCGTAATCGGCAAGATTGCTTAAATTCTATTAGCTGATAAACCGAAAGGGTTGACGATAAACGTCAACCCTTTTTAGTTTATTGATATCTCGTTATTCGGCCCTCGAAACTGCCCTTAAACCTCTTCGCATCTCGAGTCTGCTTTTATTTCTCTTCTGTAACGACACGCTTGTCGGGGTCTGCCAATTCACTCGCACAGTGTTTGCAATACATAGCATCCGAATCATGGCCGGCGCGGTTACAGTTCGGACACTTTACCAACTCTTTGTGCGAGTTCATCTCATTGCTGAGCTCTGCAGTAATAATCCCTGTCGGTACCGCTAAAATAGAGTAACCCAATAGCATGGTCAGAGAAGCGATCGCTTTCCCTAACGCGGTTTGAGGGATCATGTCACCGTAGCCAACCGTCGTAATGGTTACGATTGCCCAATAAATACTGTGGGGAATACTTGTAAAGCCATTTTCTGGCCCTTCAATAACAAAGATAAGCGCGCCGAAGATAACAACTAAGATGCCAACTGTGCTGAAAAAGATCAGTATCTTTCGTCTTGCCATTAACAGTGAACGTAACAGAATGTTTGAATCTTGCAGGTAGCGAACCAGTTTTAGGATTCGGAAGATACGCATCACACGTAGCAGTCTTACCACACCCATAAATGAAGCGCCTGGGAAGATGATCGCTAAGTATGTCGGAAGAATCGCCAATAGGTCCACGACACCATAAAAGCTGGTGGCATAAGATTTTGGTTTCGGAGAACAATAGAGCCTTAACAAATACTCAAGAGTGAAGAGAGCAGTAAAAGTGTATTCAATATAACGCAGCTGCTGTGACCATTCGGTCATGACATTAGGGATGGACTCTAAGATCAGAACCAATAGCGAAGCCAAGATTGCAACGATCAGAGAAATATCAAATGCACGTCCGGCTGGCGTGTGAGTACCAAAGATAATGACGTACAAATGATGCTTGAGTGGCTTGCGTGACATAAGGAGAGATTCATCTTTTGTTAAATGCATTAACAGTCATTATACAAGCTTCATAATAACGAGGCGAGTGAAAGCCCAATTGCTTTACTCGCCTCATCTATATTGCAATATTGTTGCCCTTTATAGAGCAACGGATTACCGTTAAACGTTATGCCAAACCTGGGAACAAATTACGTAGGCCATTGGCGATGAACTCGATGCCCAATGCGCCAAGAATCAAGCCCATGATACGCGTGATCACGTTGATACCCGTTTGACCTAAAAAGCGAACGATAACTGGTGCTGAACGGAACAAGAGCCAAGAGCAGGTTGCAAACGCAATGATACTAATACCGATGCCGACCGTATCAATAGCAGCAGGGTAACGAGATCCGTAAACAATGGTCGAGCTGATTGCACCTGGGCCCGCCATTAACGGCATCGCCAAAGGAACAACACCGATTTGCTCCTTGCTGATGTATTCAGATTTCTCTTGTTTATTCTGCTTATCTTCACCGAGCTTACCGCTCATCATCGAAAATGCGATGCTCAGTAATAGCAAACCACCTGCAACACGAAATGAATCCAGCGAGATGCTAAACATATCAAGCAGCATTTGCCCCGCGACAAGCGACACAATCAGGATAACGGCAACAGCAATGTTGGCTTGTAATGCGGTCCTGTTCCTCTCTTCTGGTGGCATATGTGCAGTAAGAGAAACAAAAACAGGCATGATGCCGATTGGGTTTACGGCAGCAACAAGCCCAAGGAAGAATTGCATAAAAATTGCGAGTTCTAAGCCTTGCATGAGAGCGATCTCCAGTTAGCGAATTTTAAGGTTGAAGGTTTGATTCGGTGAATAGTCTGAGCGCGTAATGTAAGGGACAAATCGGATTTGCACGAATGAAAAAAACTAACCTGAAATAGGGGATTATTTTTAGAAAAACTAATTGAATATCACTTTTGTATTGGCGGTGTTGCGAGTTGGTTGTTAGTGTTTCATTTTGTAATTTATTATCGAGTAACTGTTAACTGCCGCACGAATTTAATAAAAATTATGTCAAAATCTAGCCCGTGCAACGGTATGGATATACTCTCAGTAGCACGAATATGGCTGTATACATGTAATTTAACTGACTAAAAATGAAACTTTTTTACAGTTTATGACCCTATGTAGAAAAAGTTTGTCTGTTTGCTTGTTTTTTGAACTAACTAAAAGTGTGATTTTAATCTATATAAATCATCATCTTAAGTGTGATTTTGCGATTGCCTTACTACTTTTTGGTTAATTCTTTTTGGGTAACTGATCTGGGTCAATTTTTTTCACACTGTGAAATAATATACTCAGTCCTGAAAGCAATTTACTAAGAACGTTGTTGTTTGAGGTTAAAAGCAAGCAGCGAAATTAATAAAAAGTTTTTAATATTTATTATTTTAGGAGATCCACCATGCCTGTAACTAACTTAGCGGAACTTGATGCTCTAGTAGCACGCGTTAAAGCAGCACAAGAAGAGTTTGCAACATTCTCTCAAGAGAAAGTAGACGCAATCTTCCGCGCAGCTTCTCTTGCTGCTAACCACGCTCGTATCCCACTTGCACAACAAGCAGTTGCTGAATCTGGAATGGGTATTGTTGAAGATAAGGTTATCAAAAACCACTTTGCATCTGAATTTATCTACAACAAATACAAAGACGAAAAAACATGTGGCATTCTTGATGAAGATGAAAGCCTAGGCACGATGACTATCGCTGAGCCTGTAGGTATTATCTGTGGTATCGTTCCAACAACGAACCCAACTTCTACAGCGATCTTCAAATCTCTAATCTCTCTTAAAACACGTAACGGCATCATCTTCTCGCCACACCCACGTGCAAAGAACTCAACTAACGACGCAGCGAAGCTTGTTCTAGACGCAGCTGTAGCAGCGGGTGCACCAAAAGACATCATCGGTTGGATCGACCAACCATCTGTAGAGCTTTCTAACGCGCTGATGAAGCACGACGGTATCGCACTTATCCTTGCTACTGGTGGTCCAGGCATGGTTAAAGCAGCATATTCTTCTGGTAAGCCTGCTATCGGTGTTGGTGCTGGTAACGTTCCTGTAGTTATCGATGAAACAGCTGACATCAAACGTGCAGTAGCATCTATCCTTATGTCTAAAACATTCGATAATGGTGTTGTATGTGCTTCTGAGCAAGCTGCAATCGTAGTTAGCGAAGTATATGACGAAGTTAAAGAGCGTTTTGCTTCTCACAAAGCTCACGTTTTATCTAAAGCTGACGCAGATAAAGTACGTAAAGTTCTTCTTATCGACGGCAACCTAAACGCTAAAATCGTAGGTCAACCTGCTCCAGCAATCGCTGAAATGGCGGGTGTTAAAGTTCCTGCTGATACAAAAGTACTTGTAGGTGAAGGCCTTGGTAAAGTTTCTTACGATGACGAATTTGCTCACGAGAAACTGTCTCCAACTCTAGGTCTATTCCGCGCAGACGATTTCGAAGACGCTGTTGCTCAAGCAGTAACTATGGTTGAAATCGGTGGTATCGGTCACACATCTGGTCTTTACACTAACCAAGACGTAAACGCAGATCGCATCCGTTACTTCGGTGACAAGATGAAGACGGCTCGTATCCTAATCAACATCCCGACTACTCACGGTGGTATCGGTGACCTGTACAACTTTAACGTTGCACCTTCTCTAACTCTTGGTTGTGGTTCATGGGGTGGTAACTCTATCTCTGAGAACGTAGGTCCTAAGCACCTTATCAACAAGAAAACTGTAGCGAAGCGAGCTGAAAATATGTTGTGGCACAAACTACCTAAGTCTATCTACTTCCGTCGTGGCAGCCTTCCAATCGCTATGAGCGACCTAGAAGGTAAGAAACGCGCATTCCTAGTAACGGACCGTTTCCTATTCAACAACGGTTACGCAGACGATGTAGTACAAATTCTGAAAGCGCAAGGTATTGAAGTTCAAGTATTCTTCGATGTAGAAGCGGATCCAACACTGTCTGTTGTTGAGAAAGGCGCTGAAGCAATGAAGAGCTTCCAACCTGACGTAATCCTTGCTCTAGGTGGCGGTTCTCCAATGGATGCTGCTAAGATCATGTGGGTTATGTACGAGCACCCAGAAACTCACTTCGAAGAACTAGCAATGCGCTTTATGGATATCCGTAAACGTATCTACAAGTTCCCTAAAATGGGTAAAAAAGCTGAGCTAGTATGTATCACTACTACTTCAGGTACGGGTTCAGAAGTTACGCCATTCGCGGTTGTTACTGACGACAAAACAGGTGCTAAGTACCCGCTAGCGGATTACGAAATCACGCCAAACATGGCTGTTGTTGATGCTAACCTAGTAATGAACATGCCTAAGTCTCTAACAGCGTTCGGTGGTTACGATGCAGTAACTCACGCTCTTGAAGCTTACGTATCAGTTCTTGCGAACGAATACTCAGATGGTCAAGCTCTACAAGCTCTTAAGATGCTTAAAGAATACCTACCATCAAGCTACAAAAACGGTTCAGCAGACCCAATCGCTCGTGAGAAAGTACACAACGCTGCAACGATTGCTGGTATTGCCTTTGCGAACGCATTCCTAGGTGTATGTCACTCAATGGCTCACAAAATTGGTGCTGAGTTCCACCTACCACACGGTCTTGCAAACGCACTACTTATCTCAAACGTTGTACGTTACAACGCGAACGATAACCCAACTAAGCAGACTGCATTCTCTCAGTACGACCGCCCACAAGCACGTCGTCGTTATGCTGAAGTTGCTGACCACCTAGGCCTAAGCCAAGCTGGTGACCGTACTGCTCAGAAGATTGAACGTCTACTGACTTGGTTAGAAGAGCTTAAAGTTGACCTAGACATCCCACTGTCTATCCAGGCTGCGGGTGTTAACGAGTCTGACTTCATCGCTAAACTAGACGAGCTAGCTGTTGAAGCGTTCGATGACCAGTGTACAGGTGCTAACCCACGTTACCCTCTAATCACTGAGCTTAAAGAAGTTCTAACAACGTCTTACTTCGGTAAAGCATACGTTGAAGGTGAAACTTTTGAAGGTACGACTGTAATTTTGAAGAAAGCTGACCAAAAGCCAGCTGAAGAAAAAGCAGCACCAAAAGCTAAAAAAGAAAAAGCTAACGCATAATAAGTAAGCATTAGTTTGAGATAGGTTTTCGCTAGCACGATACTTATCTATCGGGAAATTCAAAGCCCCAACCGAAAGGTTGGGGCTTTTTTTATGTGAATTGAAATAGGTTTATTTTTTATTATCCATTTACACCTCCGCAGACGCTTACACCTCTGCAGCTACAACCCGTCCGCTAAAGTAATCATTAGATACAATGTATTCCGTTGTTCTGGTCAGTTCGTCTTGCAGTTGTGCCCAGTGACACCCATTGAGCTTGCCTTCGGAATTATGAACGGCAGGGACAACACCGCCGACTCGAATACCAAATGGCGTCAGTTCTTTCGCCCAGCTATGGGTAAAGCCGGTAATCATGGAGTTTGCGCTCTCTAAGCCTGACACATCATGAAAGTCATCGTGAGATATCACATTCACAATTACGCCTTCTTTGTCTTGCTCTCGTAACCTCTCTGCACTGATTTGCCCAAATGCGAAAAGGGTCGATGCCATAGCAGACAGATCATTGATAAAGCTACTGACAGGCTGATCGCCAATTAGACTAGGCATTGGGGAACTTATCCAATTGTTGACCAGAACATCGGGTGTAGTGTTAAAGGTGGCTTGAATAAAATCAAATACGCTGAGGATAGCTTGGCTGTCATTCCTTTCGAGCGTGTAATGGTAAACAGAGTCGGAGAAGCGGGCACATTGTAAATAAGTCGCCTGAAGTGCTTTTGCGTCTTTATCACAAAGGATGACAGTGGCTCCAAGGTTAACAAAGTGATTCGCAATCGTTCCTCCCAATCGCGAGCCGGCAGATGTTACCAATATAATTGAGCTTTTTATTTCCATCCCAGTACCTAAGCAAATCGTCCATGTTGGATAAGGATGGGTTAAATTTCATACAGCGGGTGTGAATTGGCTCAAACTAAGGTGTACCCATTGATAACTTTTTATGAACTTTGTGGCAGGTCACATTTTGCAGTAACTTCAAGTGTTAACCGACATCTCCGGTTTTTATGATGACCAAAGGTGATGGTTCATATTGCCTACATCAATCATTCAAAAAGCAAGATCGAACAAAGAATAGTCGTGAATATTGAGTGAGAAAGAGGACGGCTAGGCAGCGGCTATACTTGCGCCTGAATCTGATATTGACGTTGAGCTGTCGACAGCTCGTTGTAGAGCGTCGCATTTGGTAAATCAGGTAACTGTTTACTTGCCAGTTTACGCCTGTCATGACCAGAAAGGTTTTGGTAAACCTCTTCGGGGAAGTCGGCTGTATCTTCTGGCATGAAAGCAAGTGCTTCAGGCTTCAAGTAGTGGCTTAGCTTGGCGCTGGCAAGGCTAGCTTGATGAAAGTGATTCGATTGTTGCGCTGAAATTTCATACGACGATTGGTTTGAACGCAGTTGTTGCGGTTCTGCTACGCCAAATTGCTTACGTAAGCGATCTTCAGTCGTTTCAGTGACGTCAATAGTGTCGATGGGAGTACAGTCGCGAACATCATTAGAAAACATAGATAGCAGCAACGCAAAATCTGCACGGCGACCTTGCTCAACCGCTTGGCTGATCCCGATGCCGAACTTCAGTTCGTTGATGATTCCTGCTTTGTCTAAAGTATGTATTTGCATGCTGCCTCTCATTGGATACACCTTTAACGGCACGGAGTTGGCAAACTTTAGAGTTTAATTACAGGCAAATAACGAATTTATGTAGGGCGATTGAGAAAGGTAAGAATAGGTTGAAAAGTAGGCTTGATCTGCTAGTTCGTTTCACAATGTTCGCATTGATTAGAATACGACAGATACAAAAAAGCTCACGCCGAGGCATGAGCTTTCAATAGATAACTCGCTATAAATAGCGCAGCGTAAGTAATAATTACTTAGCTAGGTTCTCTTCTACGAAAGACCAGTTTACTAGGTTCCAGAATGCAGCCATGTAGTCAGGGCGAACATTGCGGAAATCGATGTAGTAAGCGTGTTCCCATAGGTCAACAGTTAGAAGTGGAGTAACACCTTCTTCTGTTAGAGGAGTCGCAGCGTTAGAAGTGTTAACGATGTCTAGAGAACCGTCAGCTTTCTTAACTAACCAAGTCCAAGAAGAACCGAAGTTGTTGATTGCTGAATCAGTGAATTTCGCTTTGAATTCTTCGAAAGAACCGAATGCAGCGTTGATCGCTTCTGCAACCGCGCCTGTTGGTTCGCCGCCTGCTTTAGGAGCAAGACAGTGCCAGTAGAACGTGTGGTTCCAGATTTGAGCAGCGTTATTGAAAACACCACCAGTAGAAGTCTTAACGATTTCTTCTAGTGTTTTGCCTTCAAACTCAGTACCTGGGATAAGACCGTTTAGCTTAACAACGTAAGTGTTGTGGTGCTTACCGTGGTGGAAATCTAGCGTTTCTGCTGAGATGTGTGGTTCTAGCGCGTCTTTCGCGTAAGGAAGAGCCGGTAGTTCAAATGCCATTGCTCAATTCTCCATTGATATGAAAGAGTTAACTCTTTCGATTGCTTCCAGTGATATTATTATTCATGGCTCGCTATATTGCCAACCACGGTCAATTTGCTGACTTGCGATATAGTTTAGCAAGTTTTTACTTTATTAAAAGCTTAATTCATCACTTTTGTGTGAATTGTTAGCTTAACTTCTTAACCTCTTTTTTTATATGGTTTTTATTCTTTTGGTTTGGGGTAGAATAAAGGCAATGAAAGCCGTAATCCATTAACGAGGAAGCAATGGAAACTATCGATAAAATCAAACAGCAAATTGAAGAAAACACTATTCTACTGTATATGAAAGGTTCTCCTAAGCTACCTAGCTGTGGTTTCTCTTCTCAAGCGTCTCAAGCGCTAATGGCATGTGGTGAAAAATTTGCTTACGTAGATATCCTACAAAACCCTGATATCCGTGCAGAGCTTCCAGCTTACGCACAATGGCCAACCTTCCCACAACTTTGGGTTGAAGGTGAGCTAATCGGTGGTTGTGATATCATTCTTGAGATGTTCCAAAAGGGTGAGCTTCAGCCAATCGTTAAAGAAGCCGCTGCTAAAGTAGCTGGCGACGACGCTGAGTAAGCTTTAGGCCTTGGTGCTTAAATATTGAATGGAAGGGGCCTTAATTAGGCTCCTTTTTTCGTTTGAATGGTTCAACAAAGACTCGATAAGGAATGAACAATGAACGTAAAACTTCATTATGTGCATGATCCAATGTGCAGCTGGTGTTGGGGCTACAAGCCAACGCTTGAGTTATTAAAACAACAATTGCCAGCGAGCATTGAGTTTAGCTATGTAGTCGGTGGTTTGGCTCCGGATTCTGAAGAGCCGATGTCAGAAGAGATGAAAGGCAAGCTTCAAGCGATTTGGAAGCAGATTGGAGCTAAGCTGGGTACGGAATTTAATCATGAGTTTTGGACGGAATGCCAACCAGTTCGCAGCACTTACCCAGCGTGTCGTGCAGTGATCGCTGCTGGTTTTCAAGATCACTACGAAGCAATGCTTGAAGCGATCCAACACGCTTACTACCTTCGTGCGATGTTGCCTCATAGCCAAGAAACGCATTTGCAGTTAGCCCAAGAGCTAGGGATGAATATACAACAGTTTGAAAATGACCTTTCTAGTAAGCTATTGGAAAGCGAGTTAGATGACCAGTTAGGTTTTAAAGAAGCGATGGGTGTGCATTCTTACCCAACCTTAATGCTTGAGGTAAACGGTATCTTTAGTGAAGTTGAATTGGATTACCATTCAACTGAAGCGACACTCAAGTCTATTCGCGAAATTTTAGTGAATAACGCTCCCGCTGCATAATCCAGCGAGAGCTGTCTGTATTGACGCAATAACCTCTAAGGCTTACTCATAAGAGTAAGCCTTTTCTTTTGTCTGACGTAGTTGGTTTATCTCCTCTGTAAACCGTTCGAATGTGTTAGTTACTTCCGAGATTGATGCTTCAATTTCTGATTCGACTTGGTCTAAGTCTGTGGCTTCGGTTACTAGGCCGTTTGCTTGTGCTTCAATGATTGCGAGCGGAGAAGCAATCGCGTCACATGCCACCATTTTAGCGGCACCTTTGAGTCGGTGTGATGTGGTTTTTAGTCCCTTATATTCCTTATTAGCCCACTGCGCTTTTATCTGTTCACTATCTGCAATAAAACTTGCGGCAAACTCGTCGAGTAAGGTCATCACCACATCGTGATCTTCAAATAGATCGTAGAGCGCGGTGTAGTCGATGATGGGGCTATTGGTCTCGTTGAGTGAATCTTGAGGGGCAGTGGGGTCAACATCTTCGATTGTCTCTGAGTTGTTATTTTCTGCCGATTCCGCAAAGCTCTGTTCAATGCCTTGGAACAGCATCGAAAACTCATTGGTTTCTTGAGCTGCCGGTAAAGCGTTTGACGAAGAGCTTGTGTCCTGATTTTGCGAGTCTGGCTTTTCTGCATCAGAAATATCGGTTTCAAGCGTCGGATCTAAATCGTGGATTGCGGGTAGCCATTTTTCAATGGTCAGCTTCATTTGCTTAATGGAAACAGGTTTAACTAGGAAATCATCCATGCCGTGTGCATAACAGTTGGCATCTTCACCCTGAACCGCATTCGCCGTCAACGCGACGATAGGCAACTTTTGAGTTTCTTGATTTAGTTCTTCATTGCGTTGTTCTATCTGACGAATGCTTGAGGCAAGCGTGTAACCGTCCATCTCCGGCATATGGCAATCGGTGAGAAGCAAACCATAACGTTTATTTTTTAAAGCATTCAGCGCTAGCACTCCGTTATCGAAAATATCAGCGTGGACACCAATACTCTCAAGCTGCTTGGCGATGACTTGCTGATTGATCGGGTGGTCTTCCGCAACAAGAATCAGTCGACCATTACTCTCGGCTTGTTCGCGAGTCTCGATGGCGATAGGCGCTTTGGTTTCGTTGTCTAATGATGAGAGTAGATTGTTGTGACTGACGGGTTTTGTTAAAACATGAACAAGGTTATCGGGCAGCAGCGGATTTACCGACAAGCACCAAGAGTTACCTAAAGGCTCTGGTGAGAGCATTGGGTTTTGGTTGATTACGGTGAAGCGTGTTGAGCCCGTATGTTGCTGAATCCAAGCATCGCTAATCGCCAGTTGTTGCCAAACCGACATCGCGACAAAGATGTGTTTGGGCTGATGTTTGACGACCATCTCTTTGAGTAGGTGCTTTTGATTAATGTGCAAAACTTTTGGTTCAAGATCGAAGTGTTTCAGATATCGACACAGCTCTTCTTGTTGCAGAACGTAGCCAACAACGTATACCTCGTTTGAGTGATTACCGACATCTAGCTCAACAGGGTTCTCACCCTCAGAAGGAAAAATCAGCGTTTGTCGTAGAGCCAAAGCGTTGCTTACTGCATGTTCAGGAGTACAAGTTGGGAGGGTAACGGTTACCGTAAAGTGGCTGCCTTTTCCTTCTTCACTCGACAGTTCTATGTTGCCATCCATCTGTTCTATCAATTTCAAAGCGATAGACAGTCCAAGCCCTGTGCCACCAAAACGGCGGCTAGTGGTTTTGTCGACTTGTTCAAAAGGTTGGAATAAGCTTTGTTGTCTGTCTTTCGGGATGCCGATGCCCGTATCGGAAACCGTGAGGCTAACTTTCTGCTGATGTTCGTTTTGTTCAATTACATCAACATGCAATGAAATAGTGCCATGTTCGGTGAACTTAATCGCATTGTTAAGGAAATTGTTTAGAATCTGATGGAGTCGTATATCGTCTGCAAACAACCACTGAGCGAGGTTTGGGTCTTGCCAATAGTGGAAGGCTAAGCCTTTTTGCTGTGCATGAATGGATTGCGGTTGCACGATACGGGCGAGTACTTTTCCAAGCTCAATTTCGGTCGGGTTAAGATCCAATTTTCCGGCTTCAATCTTGGAGTAATCGAGTACGTCATTAACGATGTGCAGTAAGTTCCGAGCCGACTGATTCAATCCACCGTGTAAGTTCAGTAACTCTTCACTCAGCTGATGTTCCTGCATTAATTCCAACAGCCCTAAGCTCCCACTAATCGGGGTGCGAACCTCGTGGCTAATGGTCGCTAAGAATTGCGACTTTGCAGCCGTTGCACTTTCTGCTTTTTGGCGTGCGTTGTCTAAAGCTTGCTGTTGTTTTTTTAGTAGGGTGATGTCTGTTATCACCGTATTCCACTCAATGGTTTTGCTGTTCGATACTTGGCTATTAAATTTCACCCATTTAGTTTGACCTGATTCTAACTGCATTCGCTGTTCATTTTCCCAATGCCCGGTTTCAATAGCTTCGAGCATACTGGTTTCAAACTGGGGCAAGTCATCCTTTGAGATCAGATTAAACAGGTGTTGAGGGTGCTCTTTTACGTTATCCACGGATAAGCCGAACATATCGCTTACACCTGCACTGACAAAGCTAAACCGGATATCTAAAGGCTGTCGAGGGTGCGTTTGAATATGTTTAAGCACGACCCCATCAATGTTGTCGGCCAGCGTTTGCAAATGGGCTTCTGCTGCTTTTGCTCTCTGCTCGGCGATCTTTCGCTGCTCGATTTCAGCCGCCATTTTTCGGTTCCAAAATACGATCACGAAAATGACCACAAAGATTCCAAGCCCGATGATCACCGACCATTTAGCGACTTCGCGTGGTGATAAGCCTTCTTGGTATTCATAGGTTAACCATTTGCTTTCCAAGCGCTCTAATTCATTGGCAGGCAGTGCTCCAATGGTTTTGTTGAGAATACTCAACAGCATGGGATGGCTGAAGTTCACTGCGAGAGCTAGTGGTGCGCTGTTTTGCTCATTAATGGTGCCAGTGATTTTGAATTGCCCTACATAGTCTTGATGCAATAAAGGTGCAGCATGATGAAGTGAAGCAAGCGCGAAACTGATGTCGTCTTTCTGTAATGCTTGGAAAGCGCTGACGTGATTGATGTAAGGGACGGCTAGGCAAGTAAGGCAGAGAGAAGGCAGAATCGTTGAACCTCCAGAATTTTCAATCACACCAACAGCTTCGGTGCCACTTGGCGCAAAGTTGCCGAAGCGATCAGAGCGACTCAATAACACCCAAGGTTCAAAACTGTAAGCTTGAGTGAAGTCCATGTATCGGGCTTTATCTGTGCTTGGTGTGATGTTGGTTAGCACCATTGTCTCACCATTATTGAACGCGACCTCGGCCGCTTCTGGTGTTAGGTAAGTGGTACTTTCGAATGATACGCCAAGCACATTACTTATTAGGTTTAAGATGTCAGCAGATAAGCCTGAGTGTTGCTGTTGCTCATTGGTAAAGTCGTAAGGGTACCAATTGGAGTGTGTGCCTACGGGGATGGAAGGGTTGCTGTCGAGCCAGTTCTTTTCATCTTGGGTTAAATTCAATGTTCCATAGTTCAGCAGCATCGAATGTTGCGATGGAGCAAGCCATTGATTATAAATAGATTGTAGTGAGCCTTCCTTAATGTCCTGTAAAGCGAAATTGATTCGGCTAAGCAATCTGTGCTTTCCTTTTTTGACGGCGAAATGCAAGTGATCTGCGGGAAGGTCAGGAAGCACAGATAATGTTAGTGAGTCTCGAGGCTGTTCTCGTAATAACGCAGAAAGTGCAAGCGCATCGCCAATGTACGCATCCACGCTATTCTCCTGAATTGCCGTGAATGCCGCTTGCGTACTGTCTAATGTTGTAATTTGACTATCAGGAAGCAGGCTAGGAAGAAGATCATTGAGCGCAAACCCTTTCTCCAATGTTAGGTTGGCGGTTGCCAACGCACCTAAATCGTTTATTTTTCTATTTTGGGTAATCACCGCTCGTCTTATGGAAAACATCGGCTCACTAAAAGTCATGTAATTATGGCGCTCCTTGGTCGAAGAGACACCGACTAGCAGATCTAATTCACCTCTTTCGAATGCACTCAGTACATCACTAAATGTTGAATACAACTTAATCTGATATTGGAAACCTGCATTTACCGCTACCTGATCCAACATACTGATGAGTAGCCCTTCAGAAACAGTGTTGCCTGAGGGAGTCTTATGTTGATAGCTGTAGGGGGCCATGTCGTAAGAAGGGAGACCAACCCGCAATATGACTTGGTCACTCGATGAGTTCTCTGTTTTGCTTGCTAAGGAGCTAGCGGGTGATGTGTTCCCTGGTGGGGTGTTTTCGGCAAAGGTGAGCAGTGGCCACATCAACAGTGAAAGACAACTCAATAAAAAGGCGACACACCACGTTTTCGTTTTTGAAGCGCTGTTTTGCATAAAGACATCCTGTCGTTTGCTTACTGATTTTAGAGTATCGCCATGCTTAACTAACGGCAGCCAAAGGGGCTTTAGTTAGTGTGGGGAGTGAAAAATTATCAGCTTGCTGCAATGCCATACGTTGAAGTAGAGCAAGGTTCGTGTGATCCGCTTTTAAATGAACGTCAATTTGGCGCTTTATTTGAACGACTTTGTCTTGTAATCCTAAGGCTTGATAACACAGCGCCAACAAGAAGAACGCGTCGACATCATTGCCTGAAAACTCGTTTATCGAAATACTCTCAATGCACTCTGTCGCAACCTCATGTTGATCGAGTTGAATCAGTTGTAAGGTACGACAAAGCTTTAGAAGCGGCTTGCTCAATGCGTAAGACTTTTCAGAGTGAGAAAGCCTCTGCCAAGTCGCTTCAGGTTTCCAAAGTGTTAGTTCTTCGTGGGTGAGCGCCAAACTATCCGCCCATAAGATGAGTGCTCGCTTACCTGTAGAATCCCAAATTGAGTGAGGAATGAGTTGTGCGAGAGATTTGAGATGTTGGGTCGCTTGTGTGACATTTTTATCTAGCAACTGCAACCAGACCATGGTGTTGGTTAACTCAATATTACTGCTGTTCACTGTGAGTACTTGGTCAATCAGTTCGCTCGCGGATTCGAAATCACTGGTATTGAGACAGATCTTGACCTTAAGTTGCTGAAGTTTGATATTGCGAGGGTTACTTTCTATTAGGCCATCGATTTGACGGAGTGCGTCGTGATAGTGCTGCTTGAGGATATGTATTTCAATGAGCTTAACTTTAGCGGGCAGGTAATCATGGAGCTGCAATAGCCCATTCAACATGGCTTGTGCGTCATCGAGTTGTTGGTTTTTTATCAGAATATTCGCCATATAAATAATGGCATCTTTCAGTGTCGACGGGTCAGGGGCTTTGCCAAAGAGTGGCTTTACCGCATTGAGGCCATTCTTTAAAAAGGCCTGCTCTAATGTCGAAAAGTATTGCTGCCGAGAGAGTGCGGATGTGACTCTTTTTATGATGTCATCTGCACGTATTGGCTTAATCAAATAACCATCAGGTTCTAAGTTAGCATAACCAAAGAAGGTATCTTGGCTGTCATTGCCTGTGACGATAAAGACGATCGTTTGTGGCCGGATTAATTCTTTTTGCTGCAAGAACTCAAGCAACTGCAAGCCATTGCTTCCTGAGCCTAAATCGTGGTCAATTAATAAGATGTCGAATCGATGTGCGCGACAAGCCTCAATCGCGTTTTGTGCATTGGATGCGCTAATCACATTGTTGTTAGGCACGCCTAACTTGATAAGTAGTGCGCGGGTAGCACTTTGAATGACGCTGCTGTCATCAACGATGAGGTAGCGCGATCGGGCGAGTATATCCATATAGTAGCCTTCTGACGTATTGAGCCTTGCCACTTTGTCGTCTATGAATTAGCGGCTTATTTATTAACACTTAAGTGTAGGAGTGAATTCAATGAATAGCCACAAGTTGCACATCAATGCGTACGGAATAATGTATAGGGAGTGATGTTGGTTCAGAAGGTTAGCGTGTTTCTAAAGTTAGAAATAAAAGGGGAAAGAGGTTAGGGTCTGTTGACCTTTCGCGGTTAAATTTTGTTCGATATAGAATCGTTTTAGGCGCGGCAAGGAATATGTAGCCTAGTCACTCTAAGTAAATACTTCTTAACAAAGCATAAAACGATTCTAGCCGAACCCTTCGGGCAGCCTTTGTGGTTCATTTCTACTGCGTTATCGGCTTCTCATGTAGGCTAGCTACACTTCAAAGCCTCTGCCTTGTAGCAATTTCCCACAAAGCGCTGCAAAAATCAGCTCGAAAGGTCAACAGACCCTATATACAAAAAAGACCGCACGAGGCGGTCTTTATAAAAGTGAGCGTAGGATTCTTTAACTACAGAACCTAATTACAGAACCATGGCTGCAATCCAACCGAATACGATCAGTGGGATGTTGTAGTGTAGGAACGTCGGTACTACGGTTTCCCATACGTGCTCGTGTTGACCATCAGCATTAAGACCCGATGTTGGACCTAAGGTTGAGTCAGAAGCTGGAGAGCCAGCATCGCCAAGCGCTGCAGCTGTACCTACTAGAGCGATCGTTGCCATAGGTGAGAAACCAAATGCTGCTGCTAGTGGAACGTAGATAGTTGCAAGGATTGGAATCGTAGAGAACGAAGAACCAATACCCATAGTTACCAATAGACCAACGATGAGCATAAGCAGTGCCGCTAGAGGCTTGTTGTCACCGATGCTGGTTGAAAGCGCTTCAACCAAAGATTCAACGCCACCAGTTTGCTTCATTACCGCTGCAAAACCTGCCGCTGCAATCATGATGAAACCGATCATTGCCATCATGTGAACGCCCTTAGTGAAGACATCGTGTGTCTCTTTCCAAGCGATTACACCACCGAAGGTGAATACCATGAAACCAGCCAAAGCACCGATGATCATGGAACCTGTCGATAGTTGAACGGTTAGTGCAGCAACAATACCCGCAGCAGCCACTAGGATGTGCTTCTTGTTGATCTCTTTCACTTCGGTTGAAACAACAGTATGAGACGTTTCTTTGTATTGACGTGGCTTACGGTAAGTAAAGAATACTGCCGTAAGAAGACCAAAGATCATACCAGCTGCCGGTAACAACATCGCCATTGGTACTTGGCTTGCTACTACGTTTTCAAGACCGTTGTCGTGAAGGTTTTTAAGCAGGATGTTGTTTAGGAAGATGCCACCAAAACCGATAGGTAGAACCATATACGGAGTAATCAGGCCAAAAGTAAGTACACACGCAACCAGACGACGGTCTAGGTTCATTTTTGCGAATACGCCTAATAGAGGTGGGATTAAAATTGGGATGAAGGCGATATGCACAGGAATCACGTTTTGCGAAGACATGGTCACTAAGATCAAAGACGCAAGGATGCCATATTTTAGACCATTAGATGCCGCACTGTTCTCTTTGCCGTGAATGCGCTTAATGACGCTTTGAGCAAGTAGATCTGTGATACCAGAACGAGAGATAGCAACAGCAAAGGTGCCAAGCATTGCGTAGCTAAGTGCGATAGTTGCACCGCCACCTAATCCACTTTCGAAAGCTGCTACAGCATCGTTCACGCTCATACCAGAGGCTACGCCACCGATAATTGCGCTGAACGTGAGAGCCACGACAACGTTTACGCGCATCAAAGCTAAAACAAGCATGATGCAAACTGAAATTACAACAGGATTCATATTATTCTCGGGATGTTGTGTTTTTTATGAAGGCAATACGAGTGAACGTTTACCGACTCTATTTTTTATTCTTCGTCAACAAGAGGCCAACCACCAAGGGCTTTCCATTTGTTTACTATGCCGCAAAATAACTCTGTGGTTTTTTGCGTATCATACAAAGCAGAGTGTGCTTCTTTGTTGTCAAATTCCACCCCCGCAGTGCGGCAAGCTTTAGCCAAAACGGTTTGACCGTAGGCAAGACCACTAAGGGCTGCAGTGTCAAAAGTTGCAAATGGATGGAAAGGGACGCGTTTAAGCTTACAACGCTCACTTGCTGCATTAACGAAGTTTAAATCGAACGTAGCATTGTGAGCGACCATGATTGCGCGACTGCAATCTGAAGCTTTTTGTTCTTTTCTCACAAGCTTGTAGATTTCTTTAAGGGCTTCTTGTTCCGACACAGCACCACGTAATGGGCTAAATGGGTCTTTAATTCCGTTAAAGTCTAATGCTGCCTGCTCTATATTTGCGCCTTCAAAAGGCTCAATGTGAAAATGAAGCGTTGATGCAGGGTGCAGATCTCCGTTCTCATCCATTCTTAGTGTAATGGCACAGATTTCTAATAATGCATCGGTTTCAGCGTTAAACCCTGCGGTTTCCACGTCGATGACCACTGGGAAATAGCCACGAAAGCGTTTTTTAAGGGTCAGAGCTTCGTTTTCTACAGTCATGTTAGCCCAAATATGTGTGATTAAGGCAGCATTATTGCAGATAATAGCAGTGATAAAAACTAGGGAAGGGCAATAAATCATAAATTAGCCGACCTATTTCGGCTTGATAATTGCATATTCAAACGTGATGGAAAAATGCGGCAATTGGCTGCATTGTTAAACGAATTGCCTAAGAGATACTCCACTTTATGAAGAAACAACTCATAACAGGTTCAATGCTATTTTCGCTACTTATGTCGTCATCGGTATTGGCACAAGAAAAGCGTTACGGAGCATCTCCTCTACAGTCGACATGGGAGATGGTGGCTAACACGCCACTAGAATGTCGCTTGGTTCACCCTATCCCCAACTTTGGTGATGCTGAGTTTTCATCTCGCGCGAGTAAAAAAATCATTTTGGATTTTGAGCTTAAAATGCGTCGCCCAATGGGGGCGACACGCAATGTAAGCTTGATCTCTATGCCACCAGCTTGGCGTCCGGGCGAAAGTGCTGACCGCATGACGACCATTAAGTTCTTCCAACAATTTGATGGCTATGTTGGTGGTCAAACCGCTTGGGGTATTTTGAGTGAGTTGGAGAAAGGGCGTTACCCGACATTCGGCTATCAAGAGTGGCAGAGCCGAGATCAGCGAATCGAAGTTGCACTATCATCGGTATTATTCCAAGAAAAGTATAATGTGTTCAGTGACTGTATCGCCAACTTATTGCCTTACAGCTTCGAAGATATCTCTTTTACTATCTTGCACTACGATCGTAACAGCGATCAGTTGAATAAGTCTTCACGTAAGAGACTCAGCCAGATTGCCGACTATGTTCGCTATAACCAAGACATCGACCTTGTGCTGGTGGCTACATACACCGATTCCGTCGATAGCAAAGGTATTAGCCAGAATCTTTCAGAGCGCAGAGCGGAATCATTAAGAGAGTACTTTAAATCTCTAGGCTTGCCAGAAGACCGCATTCAAGTACAAGGTTATGGTAAGCGTCGTCCAATTGCTGACAACAACTCGCCAATTGGTAAAGACAAAAACCGACGTGTTGTTATCTCTTTAGGTCGCACACAGGTGTAATCTGAACAATAGCTCGTTTTGAAATGACAAAGCCCGTCTTCACTGATGACGGGCTTTTTTATATTTTAAATTTGAGTTGTTGTTTAAACGTAATTTGTTTAGTTCAAGCGGAAGCGGGCGATCATTTCACAGTTGGTCGCGGTATCGATCTTTTCCACCATAGAAGCAATTTTAGGGTTGGGATGGCGTTTCATGAAATCGATAAGGGCTTTCTTACAGCAACCAATTGAGTCAATGAAGCTTGAACATTGCGTATTGGGACATTGCGGGATCAGTGTCAGTACTTTTTCTGAAGCCAATTGGAGATACTTGAGTTCATATTCAGTATCGCCGGCCCATCGCCAAAACTGAGCGAGGTTGTGACAAGAAATCACAGAGATAAGTAAGCGCTCGTCCGCTTGGATATCGGTACGTTCAGTAATTTTTTCGCTTAAACTCAATGCTTGCTGATAGTGAAGAATACTTTGTACAGGATCGTCGAGCTGCAATGCCGTATCGGCAAGTAACGTGTGTTTTTCCCATTCGCTAATCATTGTGTTACCTCACTAATCAATAGGGGACTTAATTTAAATGATAATTATTATCATGTAAAGTTTCATCAGTGAGAATGTTGTAATAATTAGTAAAGAATATCGATTATTAATAGAGCTACAAAAAAAAGCGAGCTTTATGCTCGCTTATAGTGTTTATTCCATAGCCAAATATTGCAGAGGCTACGAAGGGTTAACCTTCTAGACCAGCACTTGCTTGTTTGTTCTGAATAAGCTCAATCATGTAGCCGTCAGGATCTTTAACGAATGCGATGTGAGTAGAGCCGCCTTTTACAGGGCCCGCTTCACGTGTCACATTACCGCCTGCTGCTTTAATCGCGTCACACGTTGTGTAGATGTCATCAACTCCGATAGCAACGTGACCAAAAGCTGAGCCAAGGTCATATTCAGTCGTGCCCCAGTTGTAAGTCAGCTCAATCACAGCGCCTTGAGATTCGTCACCAAAGCCAACGAAAGCCAGTGTGTATTCGTACTCTTTATTCTCGTTCTTACGTAACAGCTGCATGCCCATTACATTGGTGTAGAACTCGATAGACTTGTCTAGATCACCAATGCGTAGCATGGTGTGTAAAATACGGCCGTTTGACATGATTTGCTCCTAGCTTTAATTATGTATACGTTTTTGTAATTCTGTTTTATGCCGCTAGAAAAATGCGGCACTGTTTAGCTTCTTAGCTTCTTAGCTTCTTAGCTTCTTAGCTTCATTCGCTTAGAGCTAGCCTAGACGTCGGTTTTTTCCTTGAACTCACATAGGTCTTCAATTATACAGCTGCCACAGCGCGGTTTACGCGCGACACAGGTGTAACGTCCATGAAGAATGAGCCAATGGTGGACATCCAGTTTGAATTCTTTTGGGATGACTTTAAGTAGCTTTGCTTCGACATCGTCGACGGTTTTACCCATCGCTAGCTTAGTGCGGTTTGATACACGATAGATGTGAGTATCAACGGCAATCGTTGGCCAACCGAAGGCGGTATTTAACACTACGTTTGCAGTTTTGCGGCCAACGCCTGGAAGGGCTTCTAATGCAGCGCGATCTTCCGGCACTTCACCATTATGGAGGTCCAGTAGCATACGACACGTTTTGATGGTGTTTTCTGCTTTTGAGTTAAACAGGCCGATGGTTTTGATGTACTCTTTTAGGCCATCGACACCTAGGTCGAAAATAGCCTGTGGAGTATTAGCCACAGGATAAAGCTTATCAGTGGCTTTGTTAACGCTGACATCGGTTGCCTGCGCAGATAAGAGAACGGCGATCAGCAACTCGAAAGGGCTGTTCCAGTTAAGCTCGGTTTCTGGATTTGGATTGTTTTCTCTCAAACGCTCAAGTATTTCTACTCGTTTTACATTGTTCATAGCGACATTACTTTCAAATAGTTAGGGCTTGAGTTCCGGCGAAGTTCTTTCAAACTTACTCGTTTTAAAATAACAAGTTTCGCAATGGTTCAGGCTTTATCATCGGTTACGCGCTCTTATGAGCGTCATTATTATGTGTACTTGGTCAATCTATTTACCTTCTGAGCGGTTGAGCTACTCAGCAGGATTTAAGCTACTGTAACTTATCAGGCATTGGTAACGCGAGCGCGTTCAATAGCTGGTTTTTCTTGTTTTGGCTGTCTAGATTTAGCTTGGTTGTCGATGATGTTTTTCAAAGCAATCAAGAAACCAACACCAATGAAGGCACCGGGTGGTAGCAGGGCTAACAAGAAGCTGTTATCAAATTGGAATATCTGGATTCGTAACACCGAAGCCCAATCACCAAGGAGTAGGTCTGCGCCATCAAATAGAGTTCCGTTACCAATAACCTCGCGCATCGCACCCAATACAACCAGTACCGATGTCATGCCAAGACCCATCCAGAAACCATCTTGAGCAGCAGGTAAAACTTCGTTTTTAGACGCGAAAGCTTCCGCTCGGCCAATGATGATACAGTTGGTTACGATCAGCGGGATAAAGATACCCAAAGAGAGGTAAAGGCCATACGCGTAGGCGTTCATCAGAAGTTGAACACAGGTTACTAGTGAAGCAATGATCATCACGAACACTGGAATACGCACTTCTTTTGGCACATGGTTTCGAACCAGAGAGACAGACACGTTCGAGCCGACTAGTACAAGCAAGGTAGCGATACCTAATCCAAGAGCGTTAGTCACAGTCGAAGAGACAGCCAACAGCGGACATAAGCCAAGGAGTTGTACTAGGGCAGGGTTATTGTCCCACATGCCATTTTTAATTAGTGTTTTATGGTCACTCATTATTCACCACCACAATTTAGAGGTTGAGCAAGCAATGCTTGGTTGTTTTGATTAACGTATTGCACCGCTTGTTTCACTGACTTAACGACAGCTCTTGGCGTAATGGTTGCGCCAGTGAACTGGTCAAAGTCACCACCATCTTTACGAACCTTCCAACGGTCAAGATTAGAATCCGTCACTTGCTTACCAGCAAATGAGAGAATCCAATCACTCACACGCAAATCAATCTTATCACCCAAACCTGGAGTTTCTTGGTGAGAAAGCACGCGAGTACCTAAAATAGTACCGTCGATCTTCATTCCAACAATCACTTTGATCGCGCCGTTGTAGCCGTCTGGGGCAATCGCTTCGATCGCAATCGCACTCGGCTCACCATTGATTTTAGCAATGTAAGCCGGCATCGCTTGTTCAGTCCCCAACTCTTCTGCTTGAACCAGAGTACAGGCTGAAAACAGTTCATTATCGTGCAGATCGTGCGGGATCACTTGGTTAAGCACAGACAGTAACTGAGCCTGTTCTTGCTGTTTGATCTGATCTTTGGTCAGGTAGTGAGTAACGGCTACCAAACCTGTCGAAGCGCAGGCAAAAATCGCAAGTACAAGACCGTTTTTCTTAATTGCATTTAGCATGGTATCCGCTCCTTAGTGGCCGTATGTACGAGGTTTGGTGTAGTAGTCAATCAGTGGAACACACATGTTGGCTAACAATACAGCAAACGCCACGCCATCAGGGAAGCCACCCCAACTGCGGATAATAAAGACTAACCCGCCAATCAGAGCGCCAAATACCAAGCGACCTTTCACTGTCGTCGAGGCGGAAACCGGATCGGTTGCAATGAAGAATGCACCAAGCATGGTTGCGCCAGACAATAGGTGAATGGTTGGCGAAGCGGTTTCACCTGGAGTTAAGATTAAGAATACCAGGCTAAACAGCGCAAGGCTGCCGATGAAAGCTACCGGAATATGCCATTGAATCACACGTTGCTTAATCAACACTAGGCCACCAACAAGGTAAGCAAGGTTTACCCATTCCCAACCCACGCCAGCTAACCAGCTAAATTGAGGTTGAGACAGAGCTTCAGAAGCCGTGTTACCTGCCGTTAGTGCGGTTTTGAAGGCATCGAGTGGCGTCGCCATAGTGGTGCCATCAATACCAAGGCGTGCTTGTTGTAAAGACAAGCCTTCATTATTGAAACCAGTAAAGATCATCAAGAAGGAGTCAACAAAGCTCGTAGCTTCAGCAGTTAAACTGGTCGGCGCATTCCAGCTGGTCATTTGAACTGGGAATGAGATCAGCAAAACAACGTAAGCCACCATCGCAGGGTTAAATGGGTTTTGCCCAAGGCCGCCATAAAGGTGCTTCGCGATGACAATCGCGAAGAACATACCGATGACGAGAATCCACCACGGAGAGTGTGGGGGAATAGCGACACTGAGTAGCCAAGCGGTCACAACCGCACTGTAATCACGCAATGCCATCACTGGCGGGCGTTTTCTTAGCAGCATTACAGCGGCTTCAAAGGTAACAGCAAGTGCAATAGCAAATACTAACTGGATGAGCGTACCCCATCCAAAGAAGTAGGTTTGAGCTAGTAGACCTGGCAATGCACAAATAGCGACCCATTTCATGAGATCAGGGGTGCTTCTACGATTGTGCGCGTGCGGTGAGCTGGCGATAAAGAAGGCCACTACTCTTTCTCCTCATTATTCTTTTTGTCTTGCTCTTGCTGCGCCTTTCTTGCTTTAGCACGAGCAATCGCTGCAGCAACCGCTGCTTTTTTAGGATCGACTGGTTCTTGTTGAGTTTCAGCCTTTAATTCAACTACAGGTTCAACCACAGATTCAGGTGTTTCTGCTGACTCTTCCTGTTTCGCTTGTTGTGCCTTTCTTGCTTTAGCGCGAGCTATTGCCGCGGCAACGGCAGCTTTTTTAGGATCCACTGGTTCTGATTGAATTTCAGCTTCCACTTCCACTTCTACTTCAGGAGCGATTGCTTCTGCTTCGACCTGCTTAGCTTGCTGTGCTTTCTTCGCTTTGGTGCGAGCAATAGCGGCAGCGACTGCATCTTTTTTGGAATCACCAGAGCTTTCAGCTGAAGCTTCGCTTTCTGTTTGAGTAGAAGATTCAGCTTGTTGTGCTTTCTTTGCTTTAGCGCGAGCAATGGCCGCAGCGACAGCATCTTTCTTAGCATCGCCAGAACTTTTAACCGGAGCTTCGCTTGCTGTTGGAGTAGAAGATTCAGCTTGTTGAGCCTTCTTGGCTTTAGCGCGAGCAATAGCCGCAGCGACAGCATCTTTCTTGGCATCGCCAGAGCTTTTAGCTGGAGCTTCACTTTCGGTTTGAGCAGCTGATTCAGCTTGTTGAGCCTTCTTGGCTTTAGCACGAGCTATTGCAGCAGCGACAGCATCTTTCTTAGCGTCACCTGATTTTTCAACCGGAGCTTCAGAAGCAGATTCTGCCTGCTGAGCCTTCTTGGCTTTAGCACGAGCAATGGCCGCAGCGACAGCATCTTTCTTGGCATCGCCAGTACTTTCAGCCGGAGCGTCAGAAGCCGATTCTGCTTGTTGAGCTTTCTTCGCTTTAGCACGAGCGATAGCTGCAGCAACAGCGTCTTTTTTGCCATCACCAGAGCTTTCTGCAGGAGCATCAGTTGCTGCTTGTTGTGCCTTGCGCTCTCGAGCTTGTCGTTTACGTTCTTCACGCAGTTTCGACATTTCAGAATTGTCTGGTTCAGCGCTATCCGCTTTCTGAGCCGCAGCTTGTTTTGCTTTTGCCTTGGCAATCGCAGCCGCAACCGCAGGTTTCACCGCTGGTTCCGCATTAGGAGCTTGGTCTGCTGTCGCTTTTTGTGCCTTAACACGCGCAATCGCCGCAGCAATTGCATCGTCACCGTCGGCTGATTTCATGTCTTTACGACGGTTGTCAGCTGCTTTCTTAAAGCGGTTTTCACGTTCTGCTTTGTCGCGCTCCATACGAGCGTTTTTCTCTTCGAAACGAATCTTGGCGCGCTCTGCTGCAGCGGCTTCATCTTTTCGAGTTTTGATCTCAGCTTTTGCTTGGCGATAGTACTGAACAAGAGGAATTTCACTTGGGCAGACAAATGCACAAGCACCGCATTCAATACAGTCTTTAATATTCAGTTCTTCACACTTATCCAACTCGTTGGCTTTCGCATGCCATTGCAGTTGTTGAGGAAGAAGTGATGCGGGGCAAGCCTCGGCACACGCGCTACAACGAATACATTCCATCTCGTAAGTGCTTGGAGAGATCTCACGACGCGTTGGTGCCAAAATACAGTTCGACGTTTTAGTGATTGGCACATTGGCATGTGGCAAGGTGAAGCCCATCATAGGGCCACCCAAAATCAAACGCGGAAGCTTTTTATCGGCTTTGTAGCCAAACTCTTCAAGTAACTCATGTACTGGTGTGCCTAATAGCGCCCAAACATTACGAGGTTGCTTAAAGGTTTTACCGGTTAATGTCACAACGCGGTTAACCACAGGTTCGCCGTCAATTACCGCTCGCTTAATCGAGTAAAGAGAGCCGACGTTCTGAACCAAAACACCAATGTCTGCAGGGATGCCGCCAGCCGGAACCTCTTTATTAGTAAGGATCTTTATCAGCTGTTTCTCACCACCTGAAGGGTATTTAGTTGGGATAACACGAATGACGATATCTTTGTCTTTCGCTGCAATCTCAAGTGCTTTTATCGCGTCTGGTTTGTTGTCTTCAATGCCGATAACCGTCAGCTTTGGTTGAAGAATGTGTTCAACCACTTCGATGCCTTTTAATACTTCGTCGGCATGTTCTTGAAGCAACTTGTCATCAGAGGTGATGTAAGGTTCACATTCCGCAGCATTGACGATCAAAATGTCAGTACGACCAAGGCCTGATTGAAGTTTCTTAGCCGTAGGGAAGCCTGCGCCGCCCATGCCTGAAATACCAGCTTGGCGAATCACATCAAGCAGTTCGTCAGAGGTCTTTGTCGAGAAATCTTCAACTGGATTTTTTTCAATCCAAGCGTCTAAGCCATCAGGTTTAATAACCACGCACACGTCGCTCAAGCCTGAAGGGTGAGCGGTGGTTCGTGGTTCGATAGCGGTAATCACACCCGATGTTGGTGCATGTACTGGCAAAGTAAAACCAGTCTCTAAGGCCGTCAGTTGCTGACCTTTGAGTACGGCATCACCGACAGCAACCAATAAGTTACCAGGCTTACCTATATGCTGTTTCACTGGAAGAACGATTTCTTCTGGGAGCCTTGCATGCACGATGTCAGTAGTATTCGACTGTTTCTTGTTTTCAGCAGGGTGCACACCGCCCGGGAAGTTCCAAATAGAGCCCGTGCGAATTTGTTCAATTAAAGAGATCATACTAACCCTATGCCTTAGGCTCTGACGCGGTCGCATCAGTTGCTTGGTTAGTGATATCAGTAACAGGAATGATGTTCATCTGCCATTTCCAATTTTCAGTCGTTGTTGCCACTGGAATCATTTCGATACAGTCAGTAGGGCACGGTGCGACACATAGATCACAACCTGTACATTCATCTTTGATTACTGTGTGGAGTGCCTTGGTGCCACCAACAATGGCGTCAACAGGGCAGGCTTGAATACACTTGGTACAGCCGATACACATATCTTCATGAATGAAGGCAACGGTTTTTACTTTGTTATCTAAGTCATGAGCGGAGTCTTCAACTTCTACGCCCATTAAGTCTGCGAGCTTCTCAATGGTTGCTTGGCCGCCTGGAGGACACTTGTTGATCTTATCTCCGTTCGCGATCGCCTCTGCGTATGGGCGACAACCAGGGTAGCCACACTGGCCACACTGAGTTTGCGGCAATATAGTGTCGATTTGATCAACGATCGGATCGGCTTCAACTTTAAAACGGATAGAAGCAAAGCCCAAAATAGCGCCAAAAATAGCGGCTAAAGCGGCGAGTGCAATGATCGCAATTAAAATGGTACTCATGCTTATTTCACCAACCCAGTAAAGCCCATAAATGCCAGAGACATTAGGCCAGCTGTGATCATAGCAATCGATGCGCCTTTAAATGGCATTGGAACATCAGCAACCGCAATACGTTCACGCATTGCAGCAAATAGGATCAATACAAGAGAGAAACCCACCGCTGCGCCAAAACCATAGATGATCGACTGAATGAAGTTGTGGTTTTCATTGATGTTCAGAAGTGCCACACCTAATACCGCACAGTTGGTGGTGATAAGCGGCAGAAAGATACCCAATAGGCGATAAAGGGTAGGGCTGGTTTTGTGAACGACCATTTCCGTAAATTGAACAACCACCGCGATAACCAAGATAAAGCTCATGGTACGCAAGTATTCAATACCCAGAGGGGTAAGGATGTAGGTTTCGACTAGGTATGCAGATACCGACGCTAACGTCAGAACGAAAGTCGTCGCGAGGCCCATGCCAATTGCAGTCTCCAACTTCTTGGAGACGCCCATAAATGGACATAGCCCTAAAAACTTCACTAGCACAAAGTTATTGACTAGCACTGTGCCAACCAACAACAAAAGGTATTCGGTCATAATGGATTAATTCTTGAGATTCCGATCCCGATATTATCCTGTTTTGCTCACCTAATAACAACCAAGGATCACTAGGGATTTAGACACTTGGTGAAAAAAACATCAGGTAATCGATTGATTACCAAAGCTGCAGTAAGTATAGACATAGATTTTGATGGTGTGAGCGTGCAGCGGTATATCACAATGATCTTTGTCTGATCATTTGAGTACTCAGTGATTTCACTTTTGTCTTCGGCCAAAAGGTCGAAATTGGTTGAAGTAAATAGCGAACTTTTGAGTCAATTGATTGTTGCTAACTCAAGGCTGTTGCTCGGTTGCTTAGAGGGCTTTTAGGGAAGTGAGTACGTTAAAACGCAAAAAGCCGCATCGAGTGATGCGGCTTCTTTAAATTTGGCCCCCTTGTCGAGACTTGAACGCGGGCGGCTAGGTTTGTGACATTAACTTGGAACAAGTTAGTCGCAGTTATATACGAAAAAAGCCCAATCTTTCGATTGAGCTTTTTTCTGAATTTGGCTCCCCTTGCAAGACTTGAACTTGCGACATACGGATTAACAGTCCGCCGTTCTACCAACTGAACTAAAGGGGAATTGCTTGTTAGCGACGCGAATTCTAATAAGACTCCTATTTTCTGTCAATAAAAAATAGCAGAAAAAAATAAGATAAAAAACTTTACTTTCTTGAACGCCTTATCAGATTTAGCTTTGCTTTAGTTATCCACCAAAATTGTGGATAAGTATGTGCGTGAAACTTTAACAACAATAATTGGGATAAATCTGAAAATGTTAAAATCTGCGGTAACGTGATGTATTTAAAAGTTTTATATCGAAACATTACGATTGTATAACTTTTTAAGATTATAAAATAAACAGTAAAACAAGTGCTATTTTTAGATTTTTTGGGGAAAAGTAGTGGATTAAAAATCGAGTAATTTAGCTGAAGAGATCTTGCAGGGGCACGGATAATACCAAGTTCCAAAAATAAAAGCTATAACTGATATCTAATCTTAAGATGCATTTCTCTAGATAATAGTTGCAACGACACTCCTCCTAGAGTGACAATGACCTGATTAAATAAACAGTATGGAAATGGCGACCTATGAGTAAACTCTTTGACTTGGTATCGGACTACAGTCCGTCCGGTGACCAGCCGACGGCAATTACCAAATTATTAGATGGACTAGATTCTGGTTTAGCACATCAAACTCTATTAGGGGTAACGGGCTCAGGTAAAACCTTTACGCTTGCCAATGTCATTTCTCAATCTCAAAGACCAGCAATCTTGTTAGCGCCTAACAAAACGTTGGCAGCTCAACTTTATGGTGAGATGAAGTCATTCTTTCCAAATAATGCCGTTGAATACTTCGTTTCTTACTACGATTACTACCAGCCTGAAGCGTATGTACCAACCACAGATACGTTCATTGAGAAAGATGCGTCGGTGAATGCTCATATCGAGCAGATGAGACTTTCGGCGACCAAGGCCTTATTAGAGCGAAAAGACGCCATCATTGTAGCTTCTGTATCGGCTATCTATGGTCTTGGTGATCCTAAATCGTATTTGAAAATGATGCTTCACTTGAGTCGTGGTGAGGTTATGGATCAGCGTGATATTTTGCGCCGTTTGGCGGAGCTACAATATTCAAGAAACGACGTCGCATTTGAACGAGGTCAGTTTCGCGTGCGTGGTGAAGTGATTGATATCTTCCCGGCTGAATCTGACCAAGATGCCGTGCGAATTGAAATGTTCGATGATGAAGTGGATTGCATCAGTATCTTTGACCCACTAACTGGTGCGGTTAAGCAAAGAGACCTGCCTCGCTTTACGGTTTATCCAAAAACGCACTATGTAACTCCACGAGAGAAAATCCTTGAAGCGATTGAGAAGATTAAGGATGAGTTGCGTGATAGAGCTCAATATTTAAAAGACAATAATAAGCTTCTAGAAGAACAGCGTATCTCTCAAAGAACTCAGTTTGATATCGAGATGATGACCGAGCTTGGCTTCTGTTCTGGTATCGAAAACTATTCACGATACTTGAGTGGCCGTGCTGAAGGGGAAGCGCCTCCGACGTTATTTGATTACTTGCCTGATGATGGTCTGTTGATTATCGATGAGTCACACGTGACCGTGCCGCAAATTGGTGCGATGTATAAAGGTGACCGCTCTCGTAAGGAAACTCTAGTTGAGTTTGGTTTCCGTCTGCCTTCGGCACTGGATAACCGTCCAATGAAGTTTGAAGAATTTGAGTCTATAGCCCCGCAAACGATTTTTGTGTCGGCCACGCCAGGCAATTACGAAATCGAAAAATCAGACGGTGAGATTGCTGATCAAGTGGTGCGTCCTACTGGTTTGTTAGACCCAATTATCGAAGTAAGGCCAGTCGCGACTCAGGTTGATGACCTTTTGTCTGAAATCAGAATACGTTCAGTGAAAGAAGAGCGTGTACTTGTCACGACGCTAACTAAGCGAATGGCAGAGGACTTAACTGAATACCTGAGTGAGCATGGCGTTAAAGTTCGTTACTTGCACTCTGATATCGATACCGTTGAACGCGTAGAAATTATCAGAGACCTACGTTTGGGCGAGTTTGACGTGTTAGTGGGCATTAACTTACTTCGTGAAGGTTTGGATATGCCTGAAGTGTCGCTGGTGGCGATTCTTGATGCAGACAAAGAGGGCTTCTTACGTTCTGAGCGTTCTCTGATTCAAACCATTGGTCGTGCTGCGCGTAACTTGGAAGGTAGAGCGATCCTTTATGGTGATTCGATTACTAAGTCGATGAGAAAAGCGATTGATGAAACCGATCGTCGTCGCGAGAAACAGCAAGCCTACAACGAAGAGCAAGGTATCACGCCGCAAGCGTTGAAACGCAATATTAAAGACATTATGGAATTGGGTGATCTAACCAAGTCGAAGCAGCAGCGCCAATCGAAGCAAGTTCCTTTATCTAAGGTGGCTGAGCCTTCTGAAAGTTATGCCGTACTTACGCCGCAACAGCTTGATAAAGAGATCAGTAAGCTAGAAGCTGCGATGTATCAGCATGCTCAGAATCTGGAATTTGAATTGGCCGCACAGAAGCGTGATGAAATTGAGCAGCTAAGAAAGCAGTTTATTACCAACAGCTAATCTCACTTTTCGCTCGAGAAGTGATCCCTCTCAGCACAAGAATTGAGAGTGTTTCAGACAAAAAAACAGCCAGTAGTAAATGTTCTACTGGCTTACGTTTGTGAACACTCGGTCCACTAACAACGTCAGTTGGCTAGGTGACCCGAAGGTCATCTATATCGTAGCATCGTTCGTGCCAGATAGATAAAACATTGATTGTTTGAAGTAAGTAAAAAAACACACTACAAATATTGTGGCTAATTTGCATAATGCAAAGCGGAATGCGACTATAATAAGAAATGCAAATTATAAATGGCTAGGATATGCAATCAAAAACGCTAGATAACAAATCGAAGTATTTGTTGATGGTAGAGGATACCGCTTCGGTAGCAGCTTTATATCGCTCGTATCTTACACCGCTCGAAATTGATATCAACATTGTCGGCACTGGCCGCGATGCAATCGAGAGTTTGAATCATCGAATCCCAGACCTTATTTTATTAGATCTACGTCTACCTGATATGACGGGTATGGACGTGCTATTTGCTGTAAAACAGAAGTACCCTGAAGTTCCGGTTATCTTCATGACGGCTCATGGCTCTATCGATACCGCCGTAGAAGCGATGCGTCATGGTTCTCAAGATTTCCTTATCAAACCGTGTGAAGCCGACCGACTCCGTATTACGGTGAACAACGCGATCCGCAAAGCCACCAAGCTTAAAAATAGCTCGGAACACCCGGGAAACCAAAATTACCAAGGCTTTATCGGCAGTAGCCAAACCATGCAGCAGGTTTACCGAACGATTGATTCTGCTGCATCGAGTAAGGCGAGCATTTTCATTACTGGTGAAAGTGGTACCGGTAAAGAGGTATGTGCAGAAGCCATTCATGCGGCGAGTAAGCGTGGCGATAAGCCTTTCATCGCGATTAACTGTGCCGCTATCCCTAAAGATCTGATTGAAAGTGAATTGTTTGGTCACGTTAAAGGTGCCTTTACCGGTGCGGCGACCGATCGCCAAGGTGCTGCTGAGCTTGCTGATGGTGGAACACTGTTTCTTGATGAACTGTGCGAAATGGACTTAGAGCTGCAAACCAAGCTGCTGCGCTTTATCCAAACCGGTACTTTCCAAAAAGTCGGCTCTTCGAAGATGAAGAGTGTCGACGTTCGTTTTGTGTGTGCGACCAACCGTGACCCTTGGAAAGAAGTACAAGAAGGTCGCTTTAGAGAAGATTTATACTATCGTTTATACGTGATTCCATTGCACTTGCCGCCATTGCGTGAGCGTGGTGAAGATGTCATCGAGATCGCGTATTCTCTGCTAGGCTATATGTCGGTCGAGGAGGGGAAGGCGTTTGTACGTTTTGCTCAGGAAGTACTTGATCGCTTTAATCAATATGAGTGGCCGGGTAACGTTCGTCAGCTACAAAACGTGTTGCGAAACGTGGTGGTATTGAATAACGGCAAAGAGATTACTCTCAACATGCTTCCACCACCGTTGAACCAACCGATTGAAAACAGTCTGCGATTGAAAGAGAAGCAGAATGAAGACATCACGGTAAAAGATATTTTCCCATTGTGGATCACTGAGAAAACGGCTATCGAACAAGCCATTAAAGCGTGTGATGGCAACATCCCCCGTGCGGCAGGTTTCTTAGATGTCAGTCCATCGACGATATACCGTAAGTTGCAAACGTGGAATGCGAAGCAGTAATCATCAAACAATAAGAAAATAATAATGACGAAAGTATTAAATCAGCAAAAAGTTGATGAGCTTGCCAGCGAAATTGGGCAAGAGAATGTCCCGGTTTTACTGGAAATCTTTTTAGGTGAGTTGAAAGGCTACTACGAGCACTTAGAGATAAATAAAGAGTCGGATACCTCTAAGTACTTGGCTGATATCAGTCATGCACTTAAGAGCAGCGCAGCAAGTTTTGGCGCAGACTCTTTGTGTAGTTTTGCGATTAGCTTAGACGCAAAAGTGAAGCAAGCATTGCCTGTAACCGAGATTGATTTCCAAGATATGCAAGAGCTCCTGTTATCAACGTACACTGAATATCAGCAGTTGATGACGGATCTCTAAAGCGGCTAGTTATTAAAGAGACTAAAAAAGGAGCATGATGCTCCTTTTTTGTTTTTACTGGTCTCTGTCGTCTAGCCTAAGCGACAAGCATTAAGCCAGTTGATCCCTAATCGCTTGCTGGAGTTTTAAACGGTCGTGTCGCCAATCTCGGTTAGGAGAGGCAAGATCAGTGGTCACACAATTCCATTGCCCTTCTAATTCAGGGTGTGGTTCATTGCCCAGTACAATGTCTATTTTTCTTGCCTTACAGGTACGTTCACACCACTCCAATTGTTCTTGAAGCGTCATTTTTCCTGCAGGGCCGTGCTCTGGCGAAAGGTTTTCAACGAAGATAACTTTTGCCTTGGTATTTTCCGCGATTGCTTTGCCAATTTCTGGCAGTAGCAGCGGGGGCATCACACTGGTTAAAAAGCTTCCTGGTCCAAGGACAATGCAGTCTGCTTGCTCAACTGCAGCAACAGCTTCTTTGGTTGCCGGTACTTCTGGAGATAAGTCCATCATGCGCAGCTTTTCTGTCATGTCATCAACGTTGGTTTCGCCAGTTACCCAACGACCGTCCATTGATAAAGCCGTTAGATCAGAAGGGTGCTCGGTCATTGGGACGATATTGACATCGACCTTGAGCATATTTCGAATTAGGTTAATTGCTTCCAATGGGCGAACGGAAAGGTTGTCTAACGCCGTTAGCATTAGGTTACCTAAGTTGTGACCATCGAGTTCACCTTGACCGCGAAAGCGATATTCAAACATCATCGAGCTAATCGAAGGTTCTGTGATTAATTGGTTGATACAGTTACGAGTATCTCCCCAAGCGATACCACCTTGGCAGTCTCGAATTCGTCCGGTTGAACCACCGTTATCTGTTGTTGCAACAATGCCAGTCGCATTGCTACCAAAGTCTTTTAATGCAGCTAGCATACGACCTAAGCCATGGCCTCCACCGATTGCTACGACTTTCTTTGAAGAGTAAATATTCATTTTTTGTTCTTGTTAGATTATTACCAACTATAATTTAGGTTAAATGCTTCTCGTCAGATACTCAACAAGAGTTATTTTGAGGGTTTGATACGTTTTTTTTGCCGATGTGACCCGTTTTTTGTCATCAGAGCTAGATTCACGTACAAATATTAAGTATTTTATTACTCAGCTACTGTGCGTGTGAATATAACGTGCAGTTGCCATAACTCCGAGCTCTCGCATGCTAAGTCGCACAGTGGTATTTGCTGTACCGATACGCATCAAGAGCCAGTGACATGTTGTCACAAGGGCTTAATTGGAAATGATTATGCCTCCCGTGTTTGGAAAGGTGTTCCGTGGCGCAACAATTCGAAGATAGATTCCATCGCAAGTTTTATTACTTGCGCTTGTCGGTTACAGACGTCTGTAACTTTAAATGTACTTACTGCTTGCCAGATGGTTATAAACCGTCAGGGCAAAAAAACTCGTCTTTTTTAAGTGTTCCCGAGATCAAACGTATTGTGAAAGCGTTTGCAGATTGTGGCACCTCTAAGATCCGCATTACTGGCGGAGAGCCGAGCCTGCGTAAAGACTTTCCTGAAATCATACATACTGTTGCTTCTACTCCAGGCATCGAAAAAGTAGCCACGACAACGAATGGCTACCGCATGGAGAAACAAGTAGGGCAATGGCGTGATGCTGGTTTAACCCATATAAACGTGAGCGTGGATAGCTTAGATTCGCGCATGTTCCATCAGATCACTGGTGAGAATAAGTTTACAGAGGTTATGCGAGGCATTGATAAAGCGTTTGAGGTTGGCTTTGAACAAGTCAAAGTCAACGTCGTATTGATGAAAGACCTCAATAGTCAGGAATTACCAGCCTTCCTTAATTGGATCAAAGACAAACCTATTCAATTACGTTTTATCGAGCTGATGAAAACCGGCGAGATGGACGAGTTGTTCGATAAACACCATGTGTCTGGCGTTGCGATCCGCAACCAGCTTATTGCTAATGGTTGGCTGTTAAAAGTCAAAGCCGTTAATGATGGCCCCGCGCAAGTGTTTGTCCACCCAGACTACAAGGGTGAAATCGGTTTGATCATGCCTTACGAGAAAGACTTTTGTGAGAGTTGTAACCGACTGCGTGTTTCTGCGACCGGTAAACTTCACCTATGTCTGTTTGGCGACCACGGTGTTGAACTGAGAGATCTGATTCAAGAAGATCAACAAGAGCAAGAGCTCATTGATCGAATTCAGGCTCAGCTTCAAACCAAGTCCGTTAGCCACTTCTTACACGATGGCAACAGCGGCATGACTCCAAACTTGGCGTCAATCGGCGGTTAACCCGCTATATACTCTAAAGCATTTTATCGCTCAGCTTCTTTAAGCTGGGCGAATCAGTCTAATCATTGAAAAATTTATAAAGGTGAACAAATGGGTCACGCAGAAAGCAAATTTCAAGCAGCAAACATCGCAGTACTAACCGTTTCAGATACTCGTACAGAAGAAAATGACACGTCAGGTGGTTACCTAGCTGAGCATGCTAAAGAAGCAGGCCACAACGTGGTTGATAAGCAAATCGTTATCGATGACATGTACAAGATCCGTGCGATCGTATCTAAGTGGATTGCTGACGAAAGCGTTCAAGCGATTATGATCACTGGCGGTACGGGCTTCACATCTCGTGACAGCACGCCTGAAGCACTTAAGCCACTATTCGACAAAGAAGTAGAAGGCTTTGGTGAACTATTCCGTCAAGTGTCTTACGAAGAGATTGGTACATCGACGATTCAATCTCGTGCGATTGCGGGTTTTGCTAACCACACGGTTATCTTTGCGATGCCTGGCTCTACAGGCGCATGCCGCACCGGTTGGACTAAGATCATCAAGCAACAGATGGATGCGAGTCACCGTCCTTGTAACTTCATGCCACATCTTTCTGTATAAGGTGGATTGAGCATGAGCCAATTTACACATATTAACGCGTCTGGCGAAGCGAACATGGTCGATGTATCGGCTAAAGCAGAGACAGTACGTGAGGCGAGAGCAGAAGCTTTCGTTCAAATGTCAGCAGAAACGCTAGAGCTGATTGTTTCTGGCAGCCACCATAAAGGTGATGTTTTCGCAACGGCACGTATTGCTGGTATCCAAGCAGCGAAGAAGACGTGGGACTTGATTCCACTGTGTCACCCTTTGCTACTCACTAAAGTAGAAGTACAACTTGAAGCCATTGAGTCTGAAAACAAGGTTCGTATCGAATCGGTATGTAAGCTTGCAGGTAAGACAGGCGTAGAAATGGAAGCGCTAACGGCCGCTTCTGTTGCCGCGCTAACGATTTACGATATGTGTAAAGCTGTTCAGAAAGACATTGTTATCGAGAATGTGCGCCTGTTAGAGAAGACGGGTGGTAAATCAGGTCACTTCAAGGTGGAATCATGATTACGGTACTTTTCTTTGCACAAACTCGTGAACTTGTCGGTGTTGATAGCCTAGAGATCGATGCGCAATACAATACTATTGAAGCGATTCGCAGCCACCTTGTAACACAAGAAGGCAAATGGGATATCGCATTGGAAGAGGGCAAGCTGCTGGCAGCACTCAACCAATCAATCGTACCTTTGACGACTGAAGTGAAAGACGGCGACGAAGTGGCTTTCTTCCCACCTGTTACTGGAGGTTAGCCATGAATGACTCTCGAGTTATTGATCCAAGAGTATTGGTTACTGCTGAAGACTTTTCTGTGGGTGGCGAATACGATTATTTAGCTCAAGGTACGGCTGCGGGAGCGGTTGTGACGTTTGTAGGTAAAGTTCGCGACATGAACCTTGGCGACAACGTGATTGGTTTGTCTCTAGAACATTATCCGGGTATGACAGAGAAGTCTCTGAGTGAGATCTGTGATCAAGCTGAAGCGCGCTGGCCTATCCAGAAGATGCGAGTGATTCACCGCGTTGGTGACCTAGATATCGGTGACCAGATTGTTTACGTTGGTGTATCCAGTGCACATCGTGGCGCTGCCTTCGAAGCGTGTGAGTTTGTTATGGATTTTCTGAAAACCAAAGCGCCGTTTTGGAAAAAGGAAAGAACGACAGAAGCGACTCGTTGGGTTGACTCTCGAGACTCCGACGCGAAAGCAGCGGAGCGTTGGAAGAAGTAATCCACTCCATAGCGTGTTTCGATCTTAACGTGAAAGCGTATTTCAGATTGGGACGTAGATAGTAAGAAAGCCGACGTTTGACGTCGGTTTTTTTGTGCGTGCTACAAAGTGATTTATAAATAAAAGGTTCTTTAATAAATGGTTAAGCAGTCAAGTTGCATATGAATTCAACGCGTGATTTAGTCTGTGTTGGTGCATTTCCAAATCTGTTTTGGTGCAGTGCTTTATGCTGTTTTGTATAAAGTGATAATCCTCACAAATAGTGCAGTCTATTTAGGGGATATGTGATGTGCAATTAGATTTTATGTGGCATTAATGTTAATTTGCCGACAGTGTTCTAGCATAAGATGCTAAATAAAAGTATCAATTCAGATACATCAACACTAAAGGCTGTTTTTTAATTAATTCCTATGTGTAATTAACTATTCATTAGGTTTTTATTAGAGATTTACACTGTGACCTTGAGTAATTCGGAGAATTATCCGATTTTTTGCGACTTGTTTATGGCAAATTACTTCAATGGTTGATAGTGTGTGCCTCAATCTTTGTAAGGTTTTAGATTTTTATGCTTAAATTTTGAGCTAAATAAATCTAAATCACTGCCGTTCAGTGAACTTAGCAAAGAAGTCATGGATGCAATACGTAAAACTTGGAGTTTATTAAATGTACAAGAATAAAATCACTCAGGCCCTTCTTCTAGGTGCTGGTTTGGCAGTGGCTGCCACTTCTACTCTTTCTATCGCTGCTGAAGTTCCAGCAGGCACAGAACTAGCAAAAGTTCAGGAACTTGTTCGCGGTAACGGTACTGAAGTTGCGACTATCGACCCACACAAATCTCAAGGTGTACCAGAATCTCACGTAATTCGTGATCTTCTAGAAGGTCTAGTGAACCAAGACGGCGAAGGTAATACAATCCCAGGTGTAGCCGAAAGCTGGGAAACGACAGACAACAAAACATTCACTTTCCACCTACGCAAAGACGCAAAATGGTCTAACGGCGATCCTGTAACAGCTGAAGATTTCGTTTACAGCTGGCAACGTGCAGTTGATCCTGCCACTGCTTCTCCATACGCTTGGTACATGGAATATACCAAGATGGTGAATGCGAAAGACATCGTAGCGGGTAAGAAAGACAAGAGTGAGCTAGGCGTTAAAGCTGTAGATGCAAACACACTTGTTGTTGAATTAGAAACAGCGGTACCATACTTCGTCATGATGATGGGCCACACAACAGTGAAGCCAGTACACAAGGCAACTGTTGAAAAATTCGGTGACCAATGGACTAAGCCGGGTAACTTCGTAGGTAACGGCGCATTCTCTGTTGATAAGTGGGTTGTTAACGAACGTCTAGTTCTAAAGCGTAACGACCAATACTGGAACAACGACAAAACTGTTCTAAACAAAGTAACCTTCCTACCAATCGAAAACCAAGTTGCGGAAATGAACCGTTTCCTATCTGGTGAAATCGACTTCACAAATGAACTTCCAACTGAGCACTTCAAGCGTCTTAAGAAAGAGCACGCAGAAGACGTATCTGTAGCGGGTAACTTGTGTACTTACTACTACATCTTCAACACGAAGAAAGCTCCATTTGATGACGTTCGCGTACGTAAGGCTATCTCTTACGCAATTGACCGTGACATCGTGACTGGCGCTATCTTAGCGCAAGGTCAAAAACCAGCATATTTCCTGACGCCTGAAATCACAGCGGGCTTCGATCCTGAGCTTCCTCAGTACGGTACAATGTCTCAAAAAGAACGTAACGTAGAAGCGGCACGCCTTCTTGAAGAAGCGGGTTACGGCAAAGACAATCCACTAAACTTCAACCTACTTTACAACACTTCTGAAAACCACAAGAAGATTGCTGTAGCACTAGGTTCTATGTGGAAGAAAACACTGGGTCTTAAAGTTACACTTGAAAACCAAGAGTGGAAAACTTACCTATCTTCTAAAGATTCTGGTGACTTCGAAGTAGCTCGTGCTGGTTGGTGTGGTGACTACAATGAAGCGTCGTCATTCCTAACGCTAATGAAGAGTAACAACACTACCGGTGGTGTTCACTACGACAGCGCGGCTTACGATCAAATCATTGATAAAGCATTGAACTCTACTTCAGAAGAAGAGCGTAAAGCACTTTACCTTGAAGCTGAGGCGCTAATGGCTAACGATATGCCTATCGCACCTATCTACCAATACGTGAAATCACGTCTACTAAATCCGCACGTTGGTGGCTTCCCTACGAACAACGCGGAAGATAAGATCTTCTCGAAAGACTTATACATCAAGGCTCAATAAGCTTCGATTCTAAAAAGTTAATATAACTATAACGATACAGACACTACATGCGTAACACGCGCATGTAGCGTCTTTCTAATTTTAATTGTCACAGACTGAAAGAGTGAGTTTATGCTTAAATTCATTATGAAAAGGATATTTGAAGCGATTCCAACGATGTTGGTGTTGATCACTATATCTTTCTTTCTCATGCGTTTCGCACCGGGTAACCCGTTTTCCAGCGAGCGTCCATTACCGCCAGAAGTTATGGCTAACATCGAAGCTAAATACGGCTTAGATAAACCAGTATTTGAACAGTACACCACGTACTTAACCAACATCCTTCAGGGTGATTTTGGTCCATCTTTCAAATATCAAGATTACACAGTAAATGAGCTGATTGCTGTAGCACTTCCAGTATCTGCGAAGGTAGGCTTCGTTGCCTTTATCTTTACGCTAATTATGGGGGTCACCGTCGGTACTATAGCCGCATTGAAGCACAATACCTGGGTCGACTACACCATAATGTCGACTGCCATGCTCGGGGTGGTGATGCCATCCTTCGTGTTGGCACCAGCGCTTATTTACCTTTTCTCCCTGCACTGGAATATATTCCCAGCAGGTGGTTGGCATGGCGGCACCTTCGTGTACATCGTGCTACCTGTTATTGCGATGTCTCTTCTATATGTAGCGACCTTTGCTCGTATCACTCGCGGTAGCATGATTGAAACGCTAAACAGTAACTTTATCCGTACTGCTCGTGCTAAAGGTCTAAGTTACCGTTATATCGTTCTTAAACATGCGCTTAAGCCAGCAATGCTACCTGTTGTTTCATATATGGGGCCTGCGTTCGTAGGTATCATCACAGGTTCAGTTGTTGTTGAAACCATCTTCGGCCTGCCGGGGATCGGTAAGCTGTTTGTTAACGCCGCGTTTAACCGTGACTACTCGTTAGTAATGGGTGTAACCATTTTGATTGGTTTCCTATTCATCTTGTTCAACGCTATCGTTGATATTTTACTAGCGCTTATTGACCCGAAAATTCGCTACTAACAGGGACGCATGGTTATGTTGAAGAAAAAAGAAAACTTAGAAGCGATCGAAAAATTCTCTGAGAATTTGGAAATTGAAGGTCGTAGTTTGTGGCAGGATGCGCGTATTCGTTTTATGCGCAACAAAGCGGCAATGATCAGTCTGTTCATTCTAATTATCATGGTGCTATCGGTAATCTTCTTACCTATGTTGGCGCAGCATGCTTACGATGATACCGATTGGTACGCAATGCACGTTGGTCCAAATGCGGATCATTGGTTTGGTACTGACAGTTTAGGTCGTGACTTATACGTTCGTACGATGATCGGCGGCCGTATTTCTCTTATGGTTGGTGTGATGGGCGCATTTGTAGCGGTACTGATTGGTACGCTTTACGGTGCAGCTTCAGGTTTCATTGGCGGTCGTACTGACCGAGTGATGATGCGTATCCTAGAGATCTTGTATGCAGTACCATTCATGTTCCTTGTGATCGTACTGGTAACATTCTTTGGTCGTAATATTGTACTTATCTTTGTTGCTATCGGTGCTATTGCTTGGCTCGATATGGCACGAATCGTACGTGGTCAAACGTTGAGTCTACGTAGCAAAGAATTCATCGAGGCTGCTCACGTATGTGGTGTAAGTAAATGGAAGATCATTACACGTCATATCGTACCGAACGTATTGGGTATTGTTGCGGTTTACTCGACGCTACTTATTCCGAGCATGATCCTTACTGAATCATTCTTATCTTTCCTTGGTCTTGGTGTTCAAGAACCTATGACAAGTTGGGGCGCGCTATTACAAGAAGGCTCGCAAACAATGGAAGTTGCTATTTGGCAACTAGCATTCCCAGCGGCATTCATGGTAGTTACGCTGTTCTGCTTTAACTACGTAGGTGATGGTCTGCGCGACGCGCTTGATCCAAAAGACAGATAAAGAAATAGCAAATAAAAATACAAAAGCTATAAAAGATTGAAGGAAGCAATGATGAGCTTATTAGATGTCAAAGATCTGCGCGTCGAATTTACCACGCAAGATGGTATCGTAACCGCAGTAAACGACTTGAACTTCTCACTTAACCAAGGCGAAACGCTGGGTATTGTTGGTGAGTCGGGTTCAGGTAAATCACAAACGGTATTTGCACTGATGGGACTGCTGGCGAAGAACGGCATCATCTCAGGTAGCGCAAAGTTTGAAGGCAATGAAATTCTTAACCTGCCAGAAAAAGAGCTGAACAAAGTACGTGCTGAACAGATCGCGATGATCTTCCAAGATCCAATGACCTCACTGAACCCTTACATGAAAGTAAGTGATCAGTTGATGGAAGTACTTATGCTGCATAAAGGCATGGGTAAAGCAGAAGCATTTGAAGAATCAGTACGTATGCTTGAAGCGGTGAAAATCCCTGAAGCACGCAAGCGTATCACCATGTACCCGCACGAGTTTTCGGGCGGTATGCGTCAGCGTGTGATGATCGCAATGGCACTGCTGTGTCGTCCTAAATTGCTTATCGCTGATGAACCAACAACGGCACTGGATGTAACCATTCAAGCGCAAATCATGGAATTGCTGAACGAACTTAAAGATGAGTTCAATACGGCAATCATCATGATCACCCATGATTTGGGTGTTGTTGCTGGCTCATGTGACAAAGTACTTGTGATGTACGCAGGTCGTACAATGGAATATGGCACGGTTGATGAAATCTTCTACGAGCCAAGCCACCCTTATGCGGAAGGCCTGCTTAAAGCGATTCCTCGTTTGGATACCGAAGGTGAAATTCTACCGACGATTCCAGGTAACCCACCTAACTTACTTCGCCTACCAACAGGTTGTCCTTACCAAGACCGTTGTCACCGTGTAATGGACCGTTGTAAGCAAGAAGCACCGATTCTACAGCTATTTGCTAAAGACCGTCAGCGTGCTTGTTTTTCAGACTGGGAGACTTGGACAAAATGAGTAAAGAATTACTATTAGATATTAAAGACCTAAAAGTTCACTTTAGCATTGCGGCTAAGTCTGCTTGGCCTTGGGCGAAACCATCAAACCTTAAAGCAGTCGATGGTGTTGATGTTCATCTTTACGAAGGCGAAACGCTAGGTGTGGTAGGTGAGTCTGGTTGTGGTAAGTCGACTTTTGCACGCGCAATTATCGGTTTGGTTGAAGCGACTGAAGGTCAAGTGATGTGGTTAGGTCAGGACCTGACTAAGATGCAAGAAGTGAAACGTCGTGAGACTCGTAAAGAGATTCAGATGATCTTCCAAGATCCGCTAGCATCACTCAACCCGCGTATGTCAGTAGGCGACATCATTGCTGAGCCTCTACAAACTTTTTATCCTGAGCTTTCTAAACAGGAAGTGAAGGACAGAGTTAAAGAGATGATGGCAAAGGTTGGTTTACTACCCAACGTAATTAACCGTTACCCACATGAATTCTCTGGTGGTCAGTGTCAACGTATCGGTATCGCACGTGCACTTATCTTGAAGCCTAAGATGATCATCTGTGATGAACCTGTTTCTGCTCTGGATGTATCTATCCAAGCTCAAGTAGTAAACCTTCTTATGGAACTACAGAAAGAGTTAGGTTTGTCTTTGGTATTCATCGCGCACGATTTGTCGGTTGTGAAGCACATCTCTGACCGTGTATTGGTGATGTACTTAGGTAATGCTGTTGAACTAGGTGAATCTGATGCCTTGTTCTCAGACCCAAAACACCCATATACCAAAGCATTGATGTCTGCAGTTCCGATTCCAGACCCACGCTTAGAGCGCAGCAAAACGATTCAGATGCTGGAGGGTGATCTCCCATCACCAATTAATCCCCCATCGGGTTGTGTGTTCCGTACTCGTTGCCCTGAAGCAACCGAGGCGTGTGCGCAAACTAAGCCAACTATTCAAGGCGATGACGTTCACGCAGTATCTTGCTTGCACGTACAAGTCTAGAGCCTATTTAAAACGGTTCAGCCTGTGACAGGCTTAAGCGCGACTAGTTATTAGAGTCGCGCTTTTTTTGTGTCTAAAGTTCCATATTAAATAAGCTTCATCAAATAATTTGAACAACTAAGCCAACTTCTTCTAGTTTAGAAAAAGTTGGCTTTTTTTATACTAATACCAATCGTAGTAAATAACTGCTCATCCTAGCTTGTTAAAACGCTCGATAACGGCGTTAGAATTTTTGATTGTAGAATAACTACTAACAGAAAAATTCTTCCTTGTTCTCAAGCCTTTTCTCTGCGCTATTTCTGAACATTTACTTACTGTGATTGGTATAAAAAATTTTGGATGACAGAGGTTTGGATATGGGTAAGTTAGTTGAAGGTGTTTGGCATGACGTTTGGTATGACACCAAAGAAAGCGGTGGCAAGTTTGTTCGCGAAGATGCAGGCTTTCGTCACTGGATAGAGAACAAAGCCGGTGCACAATTTCAGCCGGAAAGCGGCCGTTATCACTTATACGTATCATTGGCTTGCCCTTGGGCGCACCGAACTTTAATCTTCCGTGAACTTAAAGAGTTAACCGATCATATTGACGTGACGGTCGTCTGCCCAGACATGATGAGTGAAGGGTGGCAAATGGGGCTACCTGAACCTCTATTCGGCCATACTCGTATGCACCAAATTTACACTCAAGCCAAGCCTGATTACTCAGGACGAGTAACGGTTCCAGTGCTATGGGATAAGAAAACCAACACCATCGTGAGCAACGAATCCTCTGAAATTATCCGCATGTTCAACTCAGAATTTAATGAGTTAACAGGCAATACGGATGACTACTATCCGTGGGAATTGGCTAAGAAGGTTGATGAGTGGAATGACTACATCTATCCAAGCATCAACAACGGTGTTTATCGTACTGGCTTTGCAACCACACAAGAAGCTTATGAAGAAGCGTATGACGCGTTGTTTGAGGCGTTGGACAAAGTAGATGCACATCTTAGTGAACATCGTTATCTAGCGGGTAACGAGATTACAGAGGCAGATTGGCGCTTGTTTACCACTCTGGTTCGATTCGATGCGGTGTATGTTGGTCACTTTAAGTGTAACAAGCAGAGAATTTCAGACTATGTCCATATTCAGGGTTACTTAAAAGAGTTGTACCAAGTAGAGGGTATTAAAGAGACTACTGATTTCTACCATATTAAGCGTCACTACTACTACAGCCACACTGGTATTAATCCGACTCAAGTTGTGCCCAAAGGACCAGCATTAGATTTAGAGTCAGCCCATGGGCGAGGCTAGATTAATCTTAAAAGTATCAAATAACCTTAAGCATTAGACATAAAAAACCCTAGATAAGAATCTAGGGTTTTTGCTTTCTACAAAAGAAAAATTAGTTAATTACTTTTTCTTCAGCTTGAGCTGCTTGGTCTGCTTGGATAGCCGTTAGAGCTACAGTGTAAACGATATCGTCTACTAGAGCGCCACGAGACAAGTCATTTACTGGCTTGCGCATACCTTGAAGCATTGGACCGATAGACACTAGGTCTGCTGAACGCTGTACAGCTTTGTAAGTCGTGTTACCCGTGTTTAGGTCTGGGAATACGAATACTGTCGCTTTACCTGCAACTGGAGAGTTAGGCGCTTTAGAAGCGGCTACGTTTTCCATGATTGCTGCGTCGTACTGAAGAGGACCGTCGATCACAAGATCAGGACGTTTCGCTTGAGCAAGTTTGGTTGCTTCACGTACTTTATCTACGTCTGCACCTTTACCAGATTCACCAGTAGAGTAAGAGATCATGGCAACGCGTGGGTCGATACCAAATGCCGCAGCAGAATCTGCAGATTGGATAGCGATTTCAGCAAGCTGTTCAGCTGTTGGATCTGGGTTGATCGCACAGTCACCGTATACAAGAACTTGATCAGGCAGAAGCATGAAGAAGATTGAAGATACGATAGAAGCATCAGGAGCAGTCTTGATGATCTGGAACGGAGGAACGATTGTGTTCGCCGTAGTGTGAACAGCACCAGAAACTAGGCCGTCAACTTCACCAGCTTCAAGCATCATAGTACCTAGGAATACTGAATCGTCTAGCTTCTCACGAGCGACAACTTCAGTCATACCTTTAGCGCCACGAAGTTCTACTAGACGAGCTACGTAGTTTTCGCGAACTGATGCAGAATCGATGATCTCAACGCCAGCGCCTAGTTCAACACCTTGTTGTGCAGCAACGCGACGGATTTCGTCTGGGTTACCAAGAAGCACACAAGTTGCGATACCGCGTTCAGCACAGATAGAAGCTGCTTTAACAGTACGTGGCTCATCGCCTTCAGGAAGAACGATACGCTTAGCCGCTTTACGAGCAAATTCAGTTAACTGGTAACGGAATGCTGGTGGGCTTAGACGACGAATGCCTTGAGTACCTTCAGATAGAGAATCAATCCAAGGGCCATCGATGTGGCTAGCAACGTGATCGTTAACGAATTCGATACGCTCTTTATCGTCTGCAGGCACTTCTAGGTTGAAGCTCTGAAGGTTAAGAGATGTTTGCCAAGTGTTACCTTGAGCCTTGAAGATCGGTAGACCTGAAGCGAATGCTGGTGCACAAAGGTTAGCAATGCTTTCTGGAATGTCGTAACCGCCAGTCAGTAGGATTGCGCCAATTTCAACACCGTTTTTCGCAGCAAGAGCCGCAGCAACGATAACGTCAGGACGGTCTGCAGAAGTTACTAGCAGTGAACCTGGTTTGAAGTGCTCAATCATGTGCGGTAGAGAACGTGCACAGAAAGTGATGCTCTTAATACGACGAGTTGAGATTTCACCTTCGTTAACGATTTCAGCGTTAAGGTGCTTAGCCATATCAACCGCACGAGTAGCGATTAGGTCGATGCTCCATGGCACACAGCCAAGAACACGGATAGGGCTAGAGTTGAAGATTTGCATTACTTCAAGGTTCGCTTGTTGAGCGCTATCTGCATCATCGAAGATTTCAGAAAGGTCAGGGCGAGTACGGCCAGCTTCATCAACAGGTGCATTCAGTTTGTTAATAATAACGCCTGAGATGTTCTTGTTTTTAGTGCCGCCGAAGTTAGAACATGCTACTTCGATGTGCTCTTTAAGCTGAATAGGGTTGTATGTACCCGGAGTCGCAACGAATACGATCTCTGCGCCTAGTGTTTTAGCGATTTCCGCGTTCACTTGGTTAGCAAATGGGTGCTTACGAGTAGGTACTAGACCTTCGATTAGCGTTACTTCTGCGTCTTTGTTGATCTTGTTGTATTGCTCAACAACAGACTCTAGAAGCTCGTCCATTTTTTCGCTACCGATCAAAGCTTCAGCTTTAGTCATTGCGATTGGCTCACCAATCTTAATGTCGCTGTTTGCGCTGATGATAGTAGACGTTAAATCAGGTTGGTTACCACCGCTGCGAGGTTGAGCGATTGGCTTGTAGAAAGAAACACTTACGCCCTTACGCTCCATAGCGCGAAGAACACCCATGCTAACACTAGTAAGACCAACACCAGCGCTTGTAGGGATAAGCATAATAGTACGGGACATTGACGAACACCTTTGACTATTGGAAATAAAAAAAGCTCAACTGCTATTCCCACCGATATTTAAATTGGGGTAGGAATAGAAGTTGAGCCCCATTTTCTTGATATGAAAAACTGACTAGCTTCGAGTGAAGCTAGTCAGGAAAATCAATTAAAGACCTGCTAGTTTCGCAGTGTCTTCAGCAATAACTAGCTCTTCATTAGTAGAGATAACCATTGCAGGGATACGGCTGTTAGCTGTAGTGATAGTACCTTCGCCGCCGAAACGTGCTTTAAGGTTAGCTTCACTGTCAACTTCGATACCGAAGATGCCTAGGCGGTTAAGAACCATTTCACGGATTGGGCCAGAGTTCTCGCCGATGCCACCAGTGAAAGTGATTGCGTCTAGACGACCTTCTAGAGTTGCAGTGTAACCAGCAACGTACTTAGCTAGACGGTGACAGAACACGTCCATTGCACGAGTTGCTTCTTCTTTCTCACCGTAGTTGTCTTCAACGAAACGACAGTCAGAAGTCACTTCAGTTAGACCAGCTAGGCCAGACTCTTTAGTTAGCATGTTGTTGATTTCTTCAACAGAGTAACCAAGAGCGTCGTGTAGGTGGAAGATGATCGCAGGATCTAGGTCACCACAACGAGTACCCATTACTAGACCTTCAAGAGGAGTAAGACCCATAGAAGTATCTACAGATTGACCGTTTTTGATTGCACATACAGAAGCGCCGTTACCTAGGTGACAGTTGATGATGTTAACTTCTTCAACTGGCTTGTTTAGTAGGCCTGCAACTTCACGAGTGATGAATAGGTGAGAAGTACCGTGCATGCCGTAACGACGGATGCCGTGCTCTTTGTACAGGTTGTACGGTAGAGCGTATAGATAAGACTCAGAAGGCATTGTTTGGTGGAACGCAGTGTCAAATACAGCAACGTTTTGTAGACCAGGGAAGTTCTGTTGAGCCGCTTCGATACCGATAAGGTGAGCAGGGTTGTGAAGAGGTGCAAAAGTCGCAGCGTCTTGAATACCCTTAAGAACTTCATCAGTGATAAGAGCAGAAGAAGTGAACTGCTCGCCGCCGTGTACGATACGGTGACCGATAGCGCCAAGGTTAGCTTTAAGCTCAGGCTTAGAAGCAAGAATAGTTTCTACCATGAAAGATAGTGCTTCTACGTGAGCTGCGCCCGCGCCTAGTTGTGCTTCATGCTTGCCATCAAGTTTCCATTTCATACGTGCTTCTGGAAGACCTAGACACTCAGCAAGACCAGTTAGGTGCTCTGCACCTGATTCTGCATCAACAACAGCGAATTTAAGAGAAGAACTACCACAGTTTAAAACTAAAACTAGCTTAGACATTAATGACTACCTGTTTATTTTTCTGATCGAAATCAGTTAAGGATGAAAATTAATCTCAAGAATAGTCGAAGCACATGGGCTTGCGTACTAACCTTGGTCAAAAAAACGTTAATTTCCGTATAAAGTGAAAGCACTCTTTATCAAAAAGAGGCTTGTGCATTCCTTGCAGAAGTCTTCTCAAAGTTGCTTAAATTGTAAATAAGGGCAACAATGAGATTGAGGTCTGCAAATAATAGCGATATTGTGCAAATATAACAAAAAAATTTGAAAGAATATTATTTTTCGTCAAATTTTTGTGTTTTTAGTTGATGGTTTCAACTTTTTTTTAATGGGAGACTCATATGAGCAATAGAGTTGGTTTAGCGAGTAGTTTAAAAGATGGCCAAAAGTACATGGATCTCTGGCCCGTCCGCAAAGAGTTAAACTCGATCTTCCCTGAGCAGCGCATTATCAAAGCGACGCGTTTTGGCGTGAAAGTGATGCCAGCGATAGCTGCTATTAGTGTTCTTACACAAATGGTCTTTAATAATTATCAAGCGATGCCACAAGCTGTGGTCATGGCTTTGTTTGCAATCAGCTTACCGCTTCAAGGCATGTGGTGGTTAGGTAATCGCTCAAACACAAAACTTCCACCTGCGCTAGTCTCATGGTATCGCGAACTTCACGAGAAGATCACTGAAACGGGTTTCGCGTTAGAGCCAATGAAGTCGCGTCCTCGTTATAAAGAATTGGCGATCATTTTAAATCGCGCATTTCGTCAGCTAGATAAATCCTCAATGGAACGTTGGTTCTAATGAGTTTCAACTCTCGCTCTTGTCTGAGAGCAACTATTCATCATTGATGGTTTGTTCTCAGGTTTGATTTTTATTATTTTCGCTTCGCTTTTATTCACCCATCTCCCCCTCATTCCTTTTTTCTCTTACTACTCATGTAGTTTCTTACTTTTCAAATTCTGCCTTTCGCTATTTCACGCATTTTTCGAGCCTTGTTGTGTTTTTGTTAAATATAACTTCAAGTCATCAATGGTTACTGGTAATAATATCAATAGTGATGTTGTTCTCTTTGAGCGAGCAATAATGAGTAGAGCTTGATTCAGGGAGCGATAATGAGTTCTGTAAAAAAGGTATTGGCAGCGGTCGTAAGTTGTCTGTTGTTGCTATGGACAAGCAATGTAATGGCGAACGTTGCCAAAGTTTCGGTTTCACAAGTTGTCGACCATCCAGATCTGAATGCGACGCGTCTAGGGCTTCTTGAAGGATTGAGAGCAAAAGGTTACGAACCGGGTAAAAATTTAGAGTTTTCTTATGAAATGGCTGGTGGCAATCCCGCTCAGGCAGCAAAAATAGCCAGAGAGTTAGTTAGTGAGAACCCTCATGTATTAGTTGGCATCGCGACACCGACCTCTCAAGCGTTGGTTTCAGCAACTCGAACGATCCCGATTGTGTTCACCGCGGTGACAGACCCTATCGGAGCAAGACTTGTTAAACAATTGGAACAGCCGGGACGAAATGTCACAGGCCTTTCTGACTTATCACCTATTTCCCAACATGTATCTCTTATTAAAGAGCTACTCCCCAATGCAGTTTCAGTCGGTGTGGTTTATAACCCAGCAGAGGCAAATGCTGTTGCTTTAGTAGGGCTGTTAAAGCAGGCAACACGAGACTTTGGCTTTACTTTGCATACTGAAAAAGCGTTGACCATCGATGATGTAGAAGAAAAAACAGCATCCGTGGCTAAGAGATCTGATGTTATCTACGCACTAACTGATAACACGGTGGCAAGCGGTATCGAAGGACTTATAAATGCTGCAAACCAAACTGGCACACCCGTGGTTGCAGGAGCAACGTCTTATGTTGGCAAGGGAGCAATCGCTGGATTAGGTCTAGATTACTATGACGTCGGGGTGCAGACCGCTGATTATGTGGCCGCTATTTTGAACGGACAAAAACCAGGGAAGTTGAATGTCAAAACAGCTCAAAGCTCTCAGTTGGTAGTTAACCTAGATGCCGCTCGTATGCTTGGTTTGACGCTACCTAAGTCTGTGGTTGATCGTGCGATAGTCAGTCGTTAATAGGTATTTACATCAAAAAAATCATGTTTGATAAGTCACTTTGTTAACAGGGATTTAAACCATCATAATGAACAACATTAGTCGACTCTCACCATTAGCTGCGATCTATTTTATTCATTTTTAAGTAGTTATTTACCCGATAGGTGCATCGTTAATACCAACTTACATTATTTTACATCGAGAGGGCTGTCGATTAATGTCATAATATTAATGGAACTAATGAAAATAACTGAGCGCTAAGAGCACATTCTATGAAAGTAAATAGGCACTTTAGCCTTACCTTTGTCTTCGGCTTTCCCGCTGTGATCGCGACCATGTTACTTGGGCTGATAGGAAAAAATTATTTTGATGCGGTTGAAAAAGACATCAGCAGTGAGTTTCAGCGTATTGAAGAAGTGTTTAAACGAACGACCAAAATTGTTACCGCTCTAGATTACAGCTTCTCTAATTACTACAAATCAGGAAACCCTCTTTTCCTTGATCACAATAAGCAAGTGGTTGATGGTCTTTGCCGAATTTGGCCCATTGACGTATTACTTCTTGCTGACGGAAAAACCGCAGATATCCCCTCTGTCGATATCGACTATATGTTGGTTGGTCAAGAACCCCTTTGTAATGAAACCAGTGATAGCTATAAAAGTGCGTCAGAGAAAATTGCTCTCGCGCCAATTCTTTCATTTTTGTCCCAGCTTGATGAATATCACAACGGCGTACACTTTATAGATACTCGTGGTTATGTGATCTCTTCGCCTGAAGACTTTGCTAAAGAGCTAGGGAAAGAACTACTTTCGACCATAAAAAGCCGCCCGTATTGGCAAAGAACCGCCAACAATCCAGAACAATTGACTTTAACGGGTCCTGCGTATCGATTTGACTCTCTTGACCGTATGATAAGCATGACGATTCCGGTGTTTCATAAAGGGATACATCAAGGAATGCTTTCTGTTGAGATTGACGCAAGTAAACTGCTTGCGAGTTCGAATGAGCACTTAGCCGGTAGAATCGATATTATTGATACCACCTTGGTTAATCCGGTTGACAGCGCTACTTTCTATCACGCGATACAACTGGAAGGAGTCACCTCTCATCACGCGATGTACTACGAATTAGATTTTGCTAAAGAGGTGGAACACTTTTTTGTCTACGAGAAAGACAGCCTGATTGTCGCTATCATCGTATATCTATTTTCTGTAACGCTCTTTTTCTTCGTTAACTCCAATATTGAACGTGGTTACTTCAAAGAGCTGGCAGCTAAAGATCCGATGACCGGGCTGCTAAACCGTAGAGGACTGGAAGCTTTTTGGCGCAGTGTGGAGCATGACCAGTTATTCGCCTTGACTGTATTTGACATTGATGATTTCAAGTTGATTAATGATACCTTTGGGCATGACAAAGGGGATGATGTTATTCGCTACATGTCCCGTCAGATAAGTAATAGCATTCGAAGTAGTGATGTCGCAGCAAGGTTTGGTGGTGAAGAGTTTGTCGTTTATCTAAAAGGTGATGATCGTGAAACGTTAATGAGGACATTAGAGCGTGTTAAAAATGCTGTCTGTGCGAACTCAGCTAACATTGTACCTAATGGTTTTACTGTCTCTGGTGGTGTTTGTATTACTGAAGCTGAGCATAACAACCTAAGCTTTGAAGAGATATTCAAACACGCGGATGAAAAGTTGTACGTGGCTAAGACTACAGGTAAAGATCGCATCGTATTTTAACCACGCTATTGAACTTCTATGCTAGAGAAGAAGGGGAACTAACTCACACAGTTTGGCGATGTTCCTCTTGATAACGCTGGAGGCGCTCTACAATAGGTGGCGCTTTCTTGAAAGTACGAATTTCTTTAAATAGTTCGTTTGCTTCAGGATAGCCCTTACTCAGATAAACAAACCACTGTTTCACCCTATTGGGATAGTACATGCCTTTATCCCCTTTTATTTGAAACTCTGAATAGCGTAGCAAAAGTTCAATGACTTTATCCCACGGCATTTTCTGGTGGTTGTTCTTAACGACATTACCAAGGTTTGGAATATTAAAAGCGCCGCGGCAGACCATTAATGAATCGACGCCAGTGGCTTCTATGCAATCTTGACCATCTTGATAGTTCCAGATTTCCCCATTAGCAATCAAAGGTAGAGACGTTTTTTCTCTTATTTGATTGATGTAATCCCATTTAATTTCGCTGGCTTTATAGCCGCCAACTTTGGTTCTTGCATGCACAGTGAGTTCGTCTGCCTTTGCTTGTTCGATAGCGTCGACAATTTCAAAGCACTCTTCCGGGTGCTCCCAACCCAATCGAATTTTTGCAGATACGGGAATGTGTGCTGGCACCGCATCTCGACAAGACTTCACCACTTGATAGATGAGTTCTGGTTCTTTTAGCAGTGACGCACCGCCATTACTTTTGTTTACCGCTTTTGCAGGGCAACCAAAATTAAGATCAATGCCTTTAGCGCCTAAACTAGCAGCTTGAAAAGCATTCTCGGCCATCCAATTTGGGTGTTGTCCTAGAAGCTGGAGATGGATTGGAACACCAGCCATGGTTTGAGAGCCTTGATGCAATTCAGGGCAAATACGGTGAAAAACATGCGGAGGAAGAAGTTGATCAACTACGCGCACAAATTCCGTCACACAGAGATCGTAATCATTGATCTCTGTGAGAATTTCACGCATTAGATGGTCTAAAACGCCCTCCATAGGGCCAAGTATTACTCGCATTTGCTTTACCGAAACTGAATGGATCGAAAATTAAGACGCGTGATTGTACGGGCAAGTTAAAAGCTTGTCACTATGAGCTAGGTGAATCTGACGTAACAGTTATTTCACCGGTTAGAGGGAAGTAGTTGAGCCTTGGTAAATCTTCGCCTAGCGAGTAACCATCAGTGTAGTAGTAATAGCAGCTTGGATCTGATGTATACCAAGCAACGATCGGTTCTTCTGAAGGGAATACTGAGCTACCGTGATCTCTAACGGTGAGGTCAGTATTCATGAGCGCCCGCCAAAGCCTTGCGCAGTCACTCCCTCTAATTGCAGTCCCCGAATTAATCGGTAGTTGATCAACAGCGATTGGAAAACCAGTCGATGAAGGATAAACGCTGCCTTCACCATAATCGACATCTTGATTAAAATCAGGCTCTCCATCAACAAGCCACTGTGAGTGGTAAAGGTTAACCGCAGTTCGAAAAGAAGAAAAAGCACCTTGAGCTATAGCTTCATGGCTATCGCGTTGGTAATTTAGAAAGCGAGGAGCTGCGGTAACGGCAAGTATGCCTAAAATAACGACGACAGAGACCAGCTCTATCAAAGTAAAACCATTTTGGTGTTGTTTCATAATGTATTCTATATGTAACTAAATATTTCAGTGACTCTTTTACACTTCAAACTTAAATTTTCAAAATGAAATAAGTTTAGTTTGCTGAATTGAACTAAAGATAATGTTTGCGTGGCTACTGGTAGGTGTAATTAATCATAGAGCTATACGAATAATTACTAATTGTTAGCCTTGTGGGTATAATGGAGACAACAGAATTGACCGACTAGTGAAGTAATATGAAGTATCAATTATTGAGTCTTCCTGACTCAATTAACGACGTAACAGCCCAGTTTGTAGAAGGTGCTATATTTGCATCTAACCTTGCAACTAAACCTCTTGATCCAGAGGCTTGGTTACCTATAGCTATTCCTGAAACTGGTCAGGACTTCGTTCCTCAAGTCACCGAGCAAATTAATCGCCAACATAACCTCATTCAGCGAAGTGAATATTTGCTTACAGAAGTGCTTGATGCAGATAATTTTGCTGAACAGCTAGCCGATTTTTCTGAAGGTTTTATGATGGTCTGGCCGACGATTGAAGAACAGTGGCAGGAAACGTCAATCGCAGATGGCACATTACGCATGCTACAAGCAATGTTAACAACATTCATGCTGGCGATTGATGAAGAACAGACAATCGAGCAAATGAAAGCAGCTGGATTAGAAACCCCGCCAACTTTGAATGATCTAGTCGGGCAAGTCGATTTGATGGTGACAGAAGTTGCGCTAGCAGCGGATGAAGCGATGCTCGGAAATAAATCTCAAAGTGTGAATCCGTTTAAGGGCATCGGCCGAAATGATGTTTGCCCGTGTGAAAGTGGTAAAAAGTTTAAACAGTGCTGTGGTAAAAAATCTTAATTGCATTGTTAATAGATAATAAAAAGTCGACGTAATGTCGACTTTTTCGTTTCTTAACATGATGTGCTAATTGTTAGTCATTCTTCGATTTAACGAATTGAGAAATCACTACAAAACCGAAAGCAACCAAGTTACCCGCGAAGAGAATCACTAGCCATTGAGGCATTGAAAGTTCTAAGAACTGCCATACAACCTTGCTGCAGTCGCCGTAGGCCTCAAACATCCACGGAGCCCATTGGTTTAGAGGTGCCCAGCTAGGGAAGGTCACGAACAGGTCACAGGTAGCGAAAGGAGACGGGTTAAACTGGTAGTCAACGTGCTCTAAAGCAAGCATCAACCCTTTATACGCACCTAACCCCCAACCAAGTAGACCTAGCCAACGTGAAATCGGATTATGCGGGGCAATAGCACCAATCATTGCTGCGATGCCGATAGCGAGCATAGCAACGCGCTCGTAGATACACATTACGCAAGGGCCAAGCATCATCACGTGCTGAAAGAAAAGAGCACATGCTTCAAAAAAGACAATAAAAGCCAGCAGTAAAAGCCAAGATAAACGTCCCTTAGAGAAGTCTTTGAGCATTGCAAAAAAGTTCACGAATTTAATCCTGTCAATAAAATAAAAAAGCCCTGATTACTCAGAGCTTTTTATCTTGGATAAGTTTCCTAATCAACTAATATTTTTGATTAGTTAGATGTATCTATTGTGTTTAGCTATAGAAATCCGGGTTAGTGACCACCGGAGATAACTGGAGCTACCACTTCACTCGTACGGTGAATGATCCAACCTGCATCATAGAACCATGCTGTCATCGGTTCTACGAAGAACACAATACCAGCAAGGCCAACAAGTGCTAACACGATAGTATATGGCAAAGCCATGATGACCATGCGGCCGTAAGACAGTCGAATTAACGGAGCAAGTGCTGACGTTAATAGGAATAGGAATGCAGCTTGGCCGTTTGGCGTAGCAACAGAAGGTAGGTTGGTACCTGTGTTGATAGCAACAGCAAGCAGATCAAATTGGTCACGAGTGATGACGCCTTCAACCAGAGCTGTTTTAACTTCGTTGATGTAAACCGTACCGACGAATACGTTGTCTGAAACCATCGACAAAATACCGTTGGCTACGTAGAAGAGTGCGAGCTGTGCGCCTTTATCTTCAACGTGAAGTACGGCATCGATTACTGGCTTAAATAGAGCCTGGTCGATGATTACAGCAACAACCGCGAAAAAGACGGCAAGAAGTGCAGTAAATGGCAGTGCTTCTTCAAAGGCTTTACCCATCGAGTGTTCTTCAATTACACCTGTAAACGCTGTAGCTAAGATGATCACTGAAAGGCCAATCAAACCGACTTCAGCGACGTGAAGCGCAAGGCCAACAATAAGCCAAACTGCGATTGCACTCTGAACCCATAGTTTAGCTACATCTTGTTTTGTACGATTTGCGCGTTCTTTGTTGTCAAATTCAACTAAGATTTGGCGAACGTTATTTGGCAGCTCTGCACCGTAGCCAAACACTTTGAACTTCTCGACAAGTGCACAAGTTAAAATACCACAGAAGAAAACAGGCAGTGTTACTGGCAGCATGCGGATGATAAATTCACCGAACTCCCAACCCGCTTGCTTAGCAATTACTAAGTTTTGTGGTTCACCTACCATGGTCATTACACCACCCAGAGCAGTACCAACACCGGCGTGCATAAGTAGTGAACGTAAGAATGCGCGGTAGTTTTCAAGGTCATCACGAGTTAGCTCAGAGATCTCTTCATCATGAGTATGATCGTGCGCAGACGTTGTGCCCTTACCTGATGCAACCTTGTGGTAGATAGAGTAGAAGCCCACTGCAACGCTAATGACTACGGCGATTACTGTCAGCGCATCTAGGAAGGCAGACAAGAATGCTGCGGCGACACAGAAAGCGACAGAGAGTAGAATTTTGGATTGGATACCGAGCAGGATCTTCGTAAAAATGAACAGAAGTAGTTCTTTCATGAAGTAGATGCCAGCAACCATGAATACTAGTAAGAGTAATACTGGTAGGTTTGCTTGTAGCTCATGATAAACCATTTCTGGTTTAGTCATGCCAATGGCGACGGCTTGAATTGCCAATAAGCCACCGGGTTGGAGAGGGTAGCACTTTAGAGCCATAGCTAGAGTGAAAATAAACTCAACCACTAGTAGCCAGCCCGCAACAAATGGGTCTACTAGGAAAAAAACAAACGGGTTGATGATTAAAAAGGAAATGATGGCAAGTTTATACCAATCAGGAGCTTTACCAAGGAAGTTTTTGATAAAAGCGTTTCCGAGAGACATCGGCATGTTAATACTCTTTTATGTTGATTATGAATAGACAAGCAATACAACATTTTGAGAATCGAGTTGTAGGTTTAGTTAAAACCTATAACTAACAGTGACTTAGAAAAACTACATTCCATGTAATGTTCTGTGGTCTTGCCAAGTCACTCCCTTAGAAACTCAAGCACTGCTTATTTTTGAGCGCAACTCTACTCTTAGATAACATTTAGTCAACAGGAAAACCCCTGTAGCACTAAAAATACCTCTTTTTTGTTGAGAAACGCGATCAAAGTAGCGCAAGCATACCACTTAAAATGTGATAAAAACCGACTAGAATCAATATTTCAGCGAAATGATTAAAATTTACAGAATAACGACGGCTTATATATGATTATTACAACTTAATATTGCAAATTAATAGATTTGAAAATATGACCAATCTCATTGATTTTAAAAAGAATTTGTTGTGTTAATAGTTTGTTTAAATGATGGTTTGTAGTCGCTTGCTATCCAAACCTTGAGTGCAAACGTGTGCTGAACTTTAGAGTTTTAACTCTACTTGGGTTTTGAGTGAGTAAAATTTTTTGGGGGTATTTCCGCAGGGTGTTAACTAGTGGTATGATGAGTAAATTAGAACAAAATAATTAAATTGGATTGAAGTGTAGATGGTCATTAAGGCAAAGAGCCCGGCAGGATTTGCAGAAAAGTATATCATTGAAAGTATTTGGAATGGCCGTTTCGCTCCAGGTTCTATCTTGCCCGCAGAGCGTGAGCTTTCTGAGCTGATTGGTGTTACACGTACTACGCTTCGTGAAGTACTTCAGCGTCTTGCTCGTGATGGTTGGTTGACAATCCAACACGGTAAGCCAACTAAAGTTAATCAGTTTATGGAAACGTCAGGTCTTCATATCCTTGATACATTAATGACGTTGGACGTTGATAACGCAAGCAAAATGGTAGAAGACCTGCTTGCTGCTCGTACTAACATCAGCCCTATCTTTATGCGTTATGCATTCAAAGCAAATAAAGAGGCTTCAGAGCGTACGATTACTAACGTAATTGAATCTTGTGAATCTTTACTTGCGGCACCTACTTGGGATGAATTCTTAGAATCGTCGCCATATGCTGACAAGATCAAACAATCGGTGAAAGAAGACGTAGAAAAAGATGAAGCGAAGCGTCAAACGATCTTAATTGCTAAAACTTTTAACTTCTACGATTACATGCTTTTCCAACGTTTAGCATTCCATTCAGGTAACCAAATTTATGGCCTGATCTTCAATGGTGTTCGTAAGTTGTACGACCGTGTTGGCAGCTACTACTTCTCTAACTCAGAAGCTCGTCGTTTAGCCATGGAGTTCTACAAAAACTTGTTTGTTATTTGTGAAAGTGGTGAGCGTGAGAATTTACCACTTGTGATTCGTAACTACGGTATCGCAAGCGCACAGATTTGGAACGAGATGAAGACAACGTTACCGACAAACTTTACTGAAGACGACAGCTAAGTCTTTTCATTAAAGTACTGTTCGGTTGTTTTACTTATTGAGTAAACGACGTAAAGAAAACGAAAAAGCGGCGAGATAATCAAATTATCTCGCCGCTTTTTATTTATTGATAGTTGGTGAGAACGTATCAATAGGCAGTAACTTACCCTGCAAACTCTTCTGAGTCTGGACGGTTAGTAAATTGCACGCCATTTAGAAAATCGCAAAGTAGTTGGTCTTCACATACTTTGTAGTTCTTGTTCTCTGGCTTACGGAAGTAGGCACCAATCTCGTACTTACTTAGGCTGATGCCTACCACTTCTAATATATCTAATACATCTTCTGCTTTCATGTTCAACGCAATACGCAGCTTCATGAAAATCATGTTGTTAGTCAGAGCAACTTCAGGTTTAGGTTGAACACCTTCTTTTTTGCCACGCTTAAGATTGATAAAACCATTTAGGAATACCGCTAACTCTTTATCTTTCATCTTAGAGCATGACTTGTCGTTGTCGTCTTTTAGCCAATTAATCACTTGGTCATGAGCAACGGTCACATCAGCTTGCTCGATAGCTTTAATGATCTGTGCATTTTTAAGGTTTAGCGCGTGTTGAATACGACGCAAGATTTCGTTGTTAGTCACTGGGGATTCCTAAAAAGGGTTTGAAGAGTAAAGAGGTGTTGGTTAGCCCGCTATTATCGGCCAAACTAACTTCTACTCTACATAGCATAGTTGACGGCGACTCTAACAGAGAACGCTTATTTTCGGTAGATATAAAAAATCCCCAATGCTTATTAACTCATTCAAGTTAAAAGTGCATTAGGGATTTCGCTATGAGTGCTTATTATCTGACTGAAGCCAGAGTTACATTACACGCATACCAGGTTGAGCACCTTCGTGTGGTTCAAGGATCCACAAGTCACTGCCACCAGGACCAGCAGCTAGGATCATGCCTTCAGACATACCAAACTTCATCTTACGAGGTTTAAGGTTTGCTACCATGACAGTTAGTTTGCCTTCTAACTCTTCAGGTTTGTACGCTGACTTGATACCAGAGAATACTTGGCGAGTTTCACCACCGATGTCCAGTTGGAACTTCAGTAGCTTGTTCGCTTTTGGTACTTCTTCACATGAGATAATACGAGCAATACGCATATCGACTGCTGCAAAGGCATCGAATTCAATCTCGTCTGCGATTGGCTCTTTGTCTAGCTCAGTTTGGCTTGCTTGCTCTTTTTCAGCTTCTGCTTTTCCTTTCGCAGCGGCTTCTGCGGCTGCATCTTCTTTAGAAGACTCGATCATTGCTTCTACTTTCTTCGGATCAATACGGCTAAACAACGCCTTGAACTTAGTGATTTCGTGATCAGTTAGCGGAGTAGCAATCGCTTCCCACGTAAGCTCTTCGTTTAGGAAAGCCTCAGTGCGAGCCGCAAGCTCTGGCATAACGGGTTTCAGGTAAGCCATTAGCACGCGGAATAGGTTAATACCGACAGAAGAAACTTCTTGAAGCTCTTTCTCTTTACCTTCTTCTTTTGCAAGAACCCAAGGTGCTTTTTCGTCGATGTACTGGTTAGCTTTATCAGCTAGTGCAGTAATTTCACGGATAGCGCGGCTGAACTCACGAGTTTCGTATAGCTGACCGATACGCTCTGCAGCAGCAACGAATTCGTTGTATAGCTCAGGTTCTGCAAATTCAGCAGAAAGCTTGCCTTCGAAACGCTTAGTGATGAAGCCAGCGTTACGAGACGCTAGGTTAACAATCTTGTTTACTACATCCGCGTTTACACGTTGAGTGAAGTCTTCAAGGTTAAGGTCAAGGTCATCGATACGGCTGTTTAGCTTAGCAGCGTAGTAGTAGCGTAGACACTCAGGGTCTAGGTGATTTAAGTACGTACTTGCTTTGATGAATGTGCCTTTCGACTTAGACATTTTCGCACCGTTCACCGTTACGTAGCCGTGTACGAATACGTTGTTTGGCTTACGGAAACCAGCGCCTTCTAGCATTGCAGGCCAGAATAGGCTGTGGAAGTAAACGATGTCTTTACCGATGAAGTGGTAAAGCTCAGTTGTGCTGTCTTTCTTCCAGTATTCGTCAAAGTTGAGATCGTCGCGCTTGTCACATAGGTTCTTGAAAGAAGCCATGTAGCCAACAGGAGCGTCTAGCCAAACGTAGAAAAATTTGTTTTTCTCGCCTGGGATTTCGAAACCGAAGTAAGGTGCATCACGTGAGATATCCCACTGTTGCAGGCCAGACTCGAACCATTCCTGCATTTTGTTTGCAGTTTCATTCTGTAGAGAGCCAGAACGAGTCCACTCTTTTAGCATGCTTTCGAACTGAGGCAGATCGAAGAAGAAGTGCTCAGAATCTTTCATTACTGGAGTTGCGCCAGAAACCGCTGATTTAGGGCTAATTAGCTCAGTTGGGCTGTATGTCTCACCACAGTTATCACAGTTATCACCATACTGGTCTTCTGACTTACACTTAGGGCAAGTACCTTTTACGAAGCGGTCTGGTAGGAACATCTCTTTCTCAGGATCGAAAAGCTGAGAAATAGTACGGCTAGAAATGAAGCCGTTCTTTTTAAGTTCTAGATAGATGTGAGAAGCCAGTTCACGGTTCTCTTCGCTATGTGTGCTGTGGTAGTTATCAAAGCTGATATCAAAGCCAGCGAAGTCTTTTTGGTGCTCTTCACTAACAGCAGCGATCATCTCTTCTGGCGTGATACCCATCTGTTGAGCTTTAAGCATAATTGGCGTGCCGTGAGCATCGTCAGCACAGATGAAGTTTACAGTGTTGCCACGTAGACGCTGGTATCGAACCCAGATATCAGCTTGGATATGCTCAAGCATATGGCCAAGGTGAATAGAGCCGTTCGCGTACGGAAGCGCACAAGTTACCAAAAGTTGTCTTGGATCAGTTGCCATACTTAATAATTCGCTTTTTTGATAGGTATAAATTTTGAGAGGTAATACTACTTTATAACGTGTGATACGCCAAGTTATCAGACAAAGGATTCCCCTAGTTTTTTAGGGGTTCAGTCTTCATCTCGTGGGTGATAGCATAAATAAAAAAGGAGCCCCAATGCGTAACTTTACTTCTAAGCAAGATTTCTGTTCATGGTTGAATGAGTTCGAGTCACCAATCCTCATCCCAGAGTGGGCGTTACACCAAAATATTGTATCGGTTGATCCGCGTGGATCATTCGTTATTACCTTGCCTTTTGCTGCGAATCAGCTCGCGATTGAACTGGAACAGTGGATCCACTCCCAGATTGAACAGCAACTTGTTAGTGCTTTTCAGTTTGAAGTACAAGTGAAGCCGTCTGCGCTAGAAACAACAGTCGCGACACCTTTGAAGGGCGTTAAGAACATTATCGCCGTGACGTCGGCAAAGGGTGGGGTGGGTAAATCGACTACTTCTGTAAACCTTGCGCTTGCGTTATCTAAGTCAGGTTCAAAAGTGGGCTTGTTGGATGCGGATATCTATGGTCCATCTGTGCCTATGATGCTTGGTCAGCTAGACGCAAAACCAGAAGTACAGAATAACAAATGGATGATGCCAATCGAAGCTCACGGCATTTTTACTCATTCTATCGGTTACCTTGTATCAAAAGATGATGCAGCTATCTGGCGTGGTCCAATGGCGGCGAAAGCATTAGGTCAGCTTGTGAATGAAACCGTCTGGCCAGAGTTGGATTACCTTGTTATCGACATGCCACCGGGTACGGGTGATATTCAGCTAACGCTTTCGCAGCAGATCCCAGTGACGGGCGCGGTTGTGGTGACCACCCCTCAAGATTTGGCATTAGCCGATGCACGTAAAGGTGTGGCGATGTTCGATAAAGTGAGCGTGCCAGTTGCAGGCTTAGTGGAAAACATGAGCTACCATATTTGTAGTCACTGTGGCGAAAAAGAGCATATCTTCGGTGCTGGTGGTGCAGAAGCCATGTCGGAAGAGTTCTTCCTCGATATTTTGGCGCAAATTCCACTGCATATTGATGTACGAGAAGACATCGACGCGGGTTGCCCAACGGTTATACGTCGCCCGGACAGCGAACACACTCGTCTTTACCTAGAATTGGCTGAAAATGTGGCTGCGAAAATGTTCTGGACTGGTAAGGCGAGACCAGAGGCGATTAACTTCTCGATGGTTGAATAGCAATGGCTGATCACAAAGGTGTGTAAATCATGTTTGGGTGAGATAAACAACGGTTGGATTAAGTGGATAGCTATAGGGCTTGTGCATATAGTTGTATTTAAGTTATTTGAAAGCAAACGATTGTTTTAAGTAAATGTATTGAGATCATCAATTTGACTGCAATTAGCTAACATCGCGACTAGAATCTATATGCTTTAGCCCCTATAATCAGGCGGTTTATCTCTTCCCACCACCAAACCATATCGGGTGCAAATTAATGTCTGATAATAATCAATGTGTCATCGTAGGTATCGCTGGCGCTTCAGCTTCAGGAAAAAGCCTGATCGCGAGTACGATTTATAATGAGCTGCGCGAAAAAGTAGGCGACCATCAAATTGGTGTTATCACGGAAGATTGCTATTACAGCGACCAAAGTCACTTGAGTATGGAAGAGCGAGTTAAAACTAACTACGACCACCCAAATGCACTAGATCATGACCTTTTATGCGAACATCTACAGCAGCTAATGAGTGGCAATGCCGTGGAAGTTCCTGAATACAGCTACACAGAGCACACACGCACTTCTGAAACGACTACACTTACTCCTAAGAAAGTGATCATTTTAGAAGGTATTCTGCTTCTGACAGACCCGCGTCTTCGTAAACTAATGCACGCAAGCGTATTTATGGATACACCGTTGGACATCTGTCTACTACGTCGTGTTAAGCGTGATGTAGAAGAGCGTGGTCGAACAATGGATACGGTACTTAAACAATACCAAGAAACAGTACGCCCAATGTTCATGCAGTTTATCGAGCCTTCAAAACAACATGCAGACATCATCGTTCCTCGTGGTGGTAAAAACCGTATTGCGATTGATGTGCTAAAAGCGCATATTGCGAAGTTGTTGAAGTCTTAATCGAATAAAATTTTGCCTAAGTGACTCACTTAGCTTTATTTTTTACCGAATCAGTGGCACTTTTATAGTGCCACTTTCTTTTGGAATCTAAGCAAGGAATATGCGGATGAAGAAACTACTCATTTTCATAGCTGTACCAGTGTTTGTTGTCGTTGCAGCAATTCTGGCACTAGTGCTGTTAGTGAATCCCAACCAATTTAAGCCATTAATTGTCGAACAAGCCCAAAAACACACAGGCCTAGAGCTCGTGATCGAGGGTGATATCAGTTGGCAATTCTTCCCATCTATTGGCTTCGAACTTGGTCAAACTGAATTACGTAACCCTGAAGGGTTCACTCAACCAAACCTGTTTAAGGTTGATACGGTTGGCGTTGATGTTTCGGTTACTCCGCTATTTAGCAATCAACTAGAGATCGGCAATATCACTCTAGATGGTGCAGAATTTTATTTAGAAACGCTTAAAGATGGTCGCAAGAACATCGATGCGCTCACACAAGCGTCTGCTCCTAAGGAGTCTGAACCTGCAGCGGATACAAGTTCTGAAGCAACACCGGCGCCTCAAGAGCAAACTTCTACAGACACATCTGGCTGGACGATCAATCTTGCAGGTGTAACTGTCTCAAACGCATTGTTTGAGATGGACGACAAGCAAGCAGGTTCATTCACTAAGCTATACGATGTGTCTTTGAGTCTTTCTGAGTTTGCCGTTGATACATGGACGACCGCGACGTTTGCGGCTTCTGGTGAAAACAACCAACAGAAGTTCTCTGCAAATGGCAGTGCTGAATTCAAATTAGCGGAAGGCTTTGCAAGCTACGCATTACGAAATATTGACCTTAATGCGAAGTTCAATGATCCAGCAACATCGATCGAGTCAGCGAAGATTGGCTTAAATACGTTTGAGTTCGATAAGGTTAACCAACTGACTTATGCGGTGATTGGTAATGCTGCTGGTCTTGACCTTGATCTTAAAGGTGGCGGTGACTTAACTGTCGATAGCGCGATCTCAAAAGTTACACTGAACAAGTTGACATTAGACTCAACATTCAAAGGTGAAACGCTTCCTCAATCACCAATGAAAGTGGATATGCTGTCTGACTTAAGCTTTGATCTAACTAAGAGTCACTTGAGCTTTGTGCTAGAGAAGCTGCAAGCTAACGCTATCGCACTAGACGGTAAAGCGGACATCACTTTATCTGAAATACCAAAGGTTCGTTTTTCTCTTCATAGCCCAAACATCGATTTAGATGAGTTCTTAGGCCTAGGTAATACAGCAGAAACAGCGAGCGCTGCGCCTTCTAGTTCTGCTGGTGGTTCAACTTCAAACACTGCAGCTTCTTCGACGTCAAGTTCAGATAACTCGGCTCCTGCAAAAGAAGTAGAGCCTGATCTGTCAGCTCTGAAAACGCTCGATGTGAAAGGTAATATCACAATCGATAAGTTCAAGGCGAACAACGCAAAAATGCAGAACGTGAAAACTGCGTTCTCAGTTAACCGTGGTATCGCAGATCTGACATCATTTACCTCGAATCTTTACCAAGGCTCTATCTCGGCAACAGCACGATTAGATGCACGCAAGACGCCTGCGACTTACACGGCTAAGAAAAAGATTAAAGGCGTAAAAGTACAACCGTTACTGGTTGACGTAGCGAACAACGATACGCTGGAAGGTACCGGTAATATCGATGTTAACGTTAAAGGTAAGAGCTTGACGCCAACAGGAATCAAGAAGAACTTGGTTGGTACTATTGCGATTAACTTTGAAGATGGTGCGGTTAATGGCATCAACATCGCGCAACTGATTAGAGAAAACTACGCTAAGATCAAAGGCGAAAAAGTCGAAAGCAAAGACGAGTCTCAAAAGACAGATTTTAGTGCAATGAAAGCAACACTCAAGGTTGATAAAGGTTGGGTTTCAACGAATGACTTATCGGCACAATCGCCTCTTTTACGCGTGACAGGTCAAGGTAAAGCAAACTTCATCAATGAAACGGTCGACTTCCTGGTTCGCACGTCAATTGTTGGTTCGCTTGAAGGGCAGGGTGGTAAGAGCATTGATGATCTCAAAGATGTGACGATTCCAATTAAGGTAACCGGCCAGTGGGCTGACCCGAAATTTGGGCTTGTTTTTGATGATGTGTTGAAACAGAAAGCTGAAAAAGAGATTGATCGCGGTATTAAGAAACTTGAAGAAAAATACGGTGACAAGATCAAAGATGAGAAAACTAGAGATGCAGTTAATGGTTTACTCAAAGGCTTGTTTAACTAATCACTATTTTAAATAAATAGCATATAAAAAGCGCCATTCCTTATTACGAGGAATGGCGCTTTTGTTTGGCTGCCGATAATACCCAAGAGAGATTCCCTATGAAGCTCGTCCCTCGCATTAGGGAATGACGATAGGTATTAGTGCCTTGTTCAAGGGGGTGACAGTCTAGTGGTCGTCATCCTCGAGAGGGAAGAGTGACCGAGTCTGGGACCTCTGGTTGGAAGGCTGTTACCAATCCACACCTTGCAGAGCTTTAACACCAGACTCAAAAGCGTGTTTAACGTTACGAACTTCAGACACGGTATCGGCCATGTCCGTTAAAGTACGATGCGCTCCACGGCCTGTGATGATCACTGATTGCATTTTAGGACGGTTATTCAGAGCCTCTACCACTTCATCTAGCTCGATGTAACCATAGCTTACCATGTACGTCAGCTCATCAAACAGAATTACATCAATCGACTCATCAGCTAGCATGCGTTGGCACTCTTTCCATACGCGCTGTGCGGCTTCAATATCTTTCGCCTTATTTTGAGTTTCCCAAGTAAAGCCTGTACCCATCACTTGGAACTCTACATCGAGTTTTTGAAGAACGTTCTTTTCACCGTTATCCCAGGTTCCCTTTACAAACTGAGCAACGGCACATTTCTTACCGTGACCGACTGCACGTGTAATCGTACCGAAACCTGATGTCGATTTCCCTTTCCCGTTGCCAGTAATAACCAATAACAGTCCTTTCACTTCTTGCGCTGCTGCAACACGTGCATCGACTTGCTCTTTTACTTTCTGTTGTCTTGCTTTGTGGCGTTGTTCTTTGTTGTCTTCGGTCGACATAACAAATCCTTTTAAGTTGTGATTACGCCTATCATAGCCTAACTTAACGATAGCAAAAACCATCGGAAGAACAGGTGATTACGGATGAAAAAGATACTCGTGGTTTGTATGGGGAATATTTGTCGTTCGCCAACAGGTGAAGCGGTGCTGAGAAAGAAAGCTCAGCAGATGGATATTAATGTAACGGTCGACTCCGCTGGGACGATTGGCTTTCATCAAGGCAATGCGCCAGACTCACGTTCAAAATCAGCAGGAGAGAAGCGCGGCTACAGCTTTAAAGGGATTACCTCTCGTAAAGTGGTAGATAATGACTTCGAAGAGTTTGACCTGATACTTGCGGCAGACAAGGAGAATTTAGATGACTTAGTGAGCCAGTGTCCAGTTCACCTCCAATACAAGCTCGCGTTATTTTTGAGTTTTGGAGAGTCACAATATCAAGAAATTCCCGATCCTTATTATGGTGAGGGGAATGGCTTTGAATTAGTGTTGGATTTAATCGAAGAGTCGAGCGAAGCGATACTGCGTTCAATATAGTGTAGAGGCTGTGTTCTTGGTGGGCGATAAAGTATCAAGGTTCATCGATATAAAAAAGGCCGACATTGAATGTCGGCCTTTCTAAATCTAGCTTTAAGCTATGACTAAGCTTACTTAGACATTACTTTGTAGATTGGGTCTTCTGCAACGTTCGCTTCAACTAAGCTACCGGCTTTGTGCAGCATAGCAACACAGTCTTGGCTTAGGTGGCGAAGGTGAAGTGTTTTACCTAGTGCCGCGTAACGGTCAGCAATCGTGTCGATCGCTTCAATAGCAGAGTGGTCAGTAACGCGTGAGTTTGCGAAATCAACGATAACATCTTGTGGATCGTTGTATGAGTCAAACAACTCAAGGAAGTTAGCGGTTGAACCAAAGAAGATTGGACCGTTAACTTTGTACTCTTTAGAGCCTTCAGCGTTAACCGATGTGTCTGCGTAGATGTGCTTAGCATGTTGCCATGCAAACATTAGTGCAGAAGCTACAACACCCACACCAACTGCTACCGCAAGGTCTGTTAGTACTGTAACGACAGTTACAAGGACGATAACGAAGAAGTCTTGCTTAGGAACGCGACGTGCCAACTTGAAGGTTGCCCATTCAAACGTACCGATAACAACCATGAACATTACGCCCACAAGTGCTGCTAGAGGAATCATTTCAATCAGTGCAGAGCCGAACAGGATGAACATCAGTAGTGCAACTGCCGCTACGATACCTGAAAGACGACCACGACCGCCTGAGTTTACGTTGATCATCGATTGACCGATCATCGCACAACCACCCATCGCACCGAATACAGAACAAGTTACGTTAGCCATACCTTGACCAACACATTCACGGTTAGATTGGCCACGAGTGTTTGTCATTTCGTCTAGTACGGTTAGCGTTAGTAGTGATTCGATTAGACCAATCGCTGCAAGAATCACTGCGTAAGGCAGGATGATGTATAGCGTTTCTAGGCTAAACGGTACTGCTGGAATAGAGAATGTTGGTAGAGAGCCCGCTAGTGTTGCAGCTTCGTCACCAGACATAGTGCGTAGGAAATCTACAACAGTGCGAGTTTCAAGATCAAGGCCTACAACCAAAGCTGTTACTGTAACAATAGCTACCAATGAAGAAGGTACTGCTGTAGTGAGCTTAGGTAGGAAGTGGATGATAGCCATTGTAAGGGCTACTAGACCTAGCATTAGTGTCATTTGACCGCTTGGTAACCAAGTTAAGGCACCTGTTACGTCTGGTGCTTTAAATTGTCCAAGCTGCGCTAAGAAGATAACGATCGCTAAACCGTTCACGAAACCAATCATTACTGGGTGCGGAACGATACGGATGAATTTACCTAGCTTAAATACACCCGCTGCAATTTGCAGAAGGCCGGCTAGCATAACTGCCGCAAATAGGTATTGAACGCCATGGGTTGCTACTAGGCTAACCATTACAACAGCCATTGCGCCAGTTGCACCAGAAATCATACCTGGACGACCGCCGAAGACAGAAGTGATTAAACCTACGATGAATGCTGCGTAAAGACCAACCATTGGGTCAACGCCTGCAACAAAGGCGAATGCTACGGCTTCAGGTACTAGAGCTAAGGCTACGGTAAGACCTGAAAGCACATCATTTTTTACAGAGTGCTTTGAAAATTGTGGGAATTCGAACATGTTTGCTCAGCTATGCTTAAAATGGGTTTACCGACACGAGTGTATTGCGTAGCCAAACAGTGATGAAAAAGAGCGGCAATAGCTAAGTGTCGAAAATATAAGTGCGCGAATGCTACCCAAAAATGTGATTAAGTTCAAGGTTGAACCCTATTTTGAGTAATATATCTATTATAACTAATCGGAACTGTGGATATAAAAAAAGGGCGACTTATGAATAAGTCGCCCTTAGATAGTTCTCTGCAGATTACTCTGCGAAGCTCATTAGTATTGAGGTTTAGTCATGCCTGCGCCGGCTTTATTTGACGCTGCTTGGCTACCTGCACCTTTCGATACAAAACGCTCAGTACGGAATGGAGCCGCAACAACTTGAATCTCTTTGATCTCTTGAGGACCAGGAGCTTTAGTCATTGGTGAACCTGCTTGTTTTTTAGCAACAGCTGCCTTTGGTGCCGCTTTAGGAGCTTCTACTTTTACCACAGGAGCTTCTTCTACTTTTACACTTTCAGCTTTAGGTGCTTCAGCTTCAACAACTGGTGTTGCTTCTACTTGCACAGCTTCTGCTACAACAGGCGATTCAACTTTCGCAGTTTCAGCAATCACTGGAGTTTCAACTTTCTCAGTTTCAACTACCGCAGGAGCTTCAGTTACCTGAGTTTCAACGACAGTTTCAGCTTCTTCACGGCGGATAATGACTTTACCCATCGCAAGTTCAGGACATGCAAAGCCGCCAGCCATAGCTGTGTTACTTTGTGGTGCCGTCTCTTGAGCTACGTTTTGCTCTTGTACAGCAACTTGAGTTTCAACTGCTACTTGAACTTCAGCCACTTCAGGTTTTGCCTGATTATGGTGAGGTTTTGGAATGAAGCGAGGCATCACTTTACCCATAGCCATCTCTGGAGAAGCTACACCACCTTTACGTAGGCGGAATGGGTTAGGACGACGATCACGACCGCGACGACGACGTTGACCACTTGCACGTAGGTGGCGTGGAGAGCGACGGTTGCGACGTTGCTTCGGCTCTTCCTGTTCTGTTTGTTCATCAGCGTTTGCTTGAGTTGCTTCTACTTGTTCCGCAACTTTTTGCTCTTGAGCTACTGATTGTTCTTTCGCAATAGACTGTTCTTTAGCAACAGCAGACTCATTTGACGAGTTTTCTGCAGCTTCAGCTTGTTGGTCTTTAATACGAACTTGTTTGTTCAGTTTACGCCGCTGACGACGCTCTTTAATCTTAGCTGCTTTCGCTTCTGGCTTAGCCTTAGGCGCTTCTAGTTTATCAGCTTGAGCTTCTGCCGCTAGCTGTAGACCTTCTTCTGCTAATTTAGATGGTGCTAGCTCTTCGCGTTGCTTCTGCTCATCACGTGGCTTATTGCGACGGTCTTGCTTAGGCTTACGAGGCTGGCGATTTTGCTGTGGAGCAGTTTCTTTCTGCTCTTCAGGTTTCTCATCACGAACTGGTTTACGACGGCGTTTGTTGTCACGGTTATCGTTACGATTGTCACCACGCTCACCACGTTGTTCACCACGGTCACCACGTTGGTTACGACGACGGTTATCGTTACGATCACGGCGTTGACGGTTGCCGTTGTTGCGATTGTTCTTAGGTTTCTCTTCTTGCTTCTCTTCTTCTTTTTTCTCTTCTTGAGTTGAAGAGCCAAATAAGAAGCTACCGATAGCTTTGAAGAAACGACCAACTAAACCTGGTTCTTGAGTCGCTGCTGATTCAGCTTTTTTCTCTTCTACAGCTTTAGGAGCTGGAGCAGGAGTCGGTGCTGATTGAGCAGGAGCTGCGAAGCCTTTAAGAGCTGGCTCTTCGATCTTCTTAGGACGAATAGTCTGTTCTGCAGGCTCTTTGCTTTCTGCTTCTTTTAGAGCTTCTAGCTTGGTAGGCAGCAAGTAAGACAGTAGGTCGAACTCTTCACCTTCACGAACACGGATAACCTCAAAGTGCGGTGTTTCCATGTCAGAGTTAGGAACTACAGTGATCTTAACTTCTTGGTTCTTCTCGATGTGGTTTACTGAGCGACGTTTTTCGTTCAATAGGTAAGAAGCGATAGGAACAGGGACTACAGCAAGAACTTGCGCAGTGTTGTCTTTTAGAGCTTCTTCTTCGATCAGACGTAGAACAGATAGTGCTAGAGATTCGTTATCACGAACAACACCAGTACCTGTACAACGAGGACAAATGTGGTGGCTTGCTTCTGCTAGTGATGGACTCAAACGTTGACGAGACATCTCTAGAAGACCAAAGCGAGAAATACGACCAATCTGAACACGTGCGCGATCTAAACGAACGGCATCACGTAGACGGCTTTCTACTTCGCGTTGGTGGCGAACCGGAGTCATATCGATAAAGTCGATAACAACAAGACCACCTAGGTCACGTAGACGTAATTGACGTGCAATTTCATCGGCTGCTTCTAGGTTAGTGTTAAGTGCTGTTTCTTCGATATCGCCGCCCTTTGTTGCACGAGCAGAGTTGATATCGATAGAAGTCAGAGCTTCTGTTGGGTCGATTACGATAGAACCACCAGATGGAAGACGAACTTCACGTTGGAAAGCAGATTCGATCTGGCTTTCAATCTGGTAATGGCTGAATAGTGGTACTTCACCATCGTACTTCTTAACGCGATTCATGAAATCTGGGCGTATTAATTGAATGTGCGCTTGTGCACGTTCAAAAATAGTATTGCTGTCGATTAGAATCTCGCCAATATCACGACGTAGATAGTCACGAATCGCACGAACGATAACGTTACTTTCTTGGTGAATAAGGAAAGGAGCTGCATTTGAATCAGAAGCTTGCTTGATAGCGCCCCAGTGATTCAATAGAACGTTCAAGTCCCACTCAAGCTCTTCTGCACTTTTGCCTACACCCGCTGTACGCACGATTAAGCCCATACCTTGAGGAAGCTCAAGAGTGCTTAATGCTGCTTTCAGTTGAGTGCGTTCATCACCTTCGATACGACGAGAAATACCGCCAGCGCGAGGGTTATTTGGCATAAGAACTAAGTAACTACCCGCCAAAGAGATGAAAGTTGTCAGTGCAGCGCCTTTGCTACCACGTTCTTCTTTCTCAACTTGTACGATTACTTCTTGTCCTTCTCTTAGCACTTCTTTAATGCTAGGACGGCCTTGGTATGTATAACCTTCAGGGAAGTATTCGCGGGCAATTTCTTTAAGAGGGAGGAAACCGTGACGTTCTGCGCCGTAATCAACAAATGCCGCTTCTAGGCTTGGTTCAATACGGGTAATACGTCCTTTGTAGATATTCGCTTTCTTTGATTCGTGACCTGGACTTTCGATATCTAGATCGAACAGTCGCTGGCCATCAACCAAAGCGACACGCAACTCTTCTTTTTGAGTTGCGTTAATTAACATTCTTTTCATTTAGAAATTCTCATTGTCTTTTCTTATTTTCATCATTGGTCTTATCGCTTTAGTTCGTTTCTCATGGTGCCAGATCCCATGGCTTTATCGGTGCAGCCTCCCGGCTGGAGAGGGGTGCTCTGGGGCACGTCAGTCATCATAGGGAGTTAGCCTATGATCCGCGATGTGGCGGTGAATACTCAACATGAGTGTACGTGAGTAGAGCGATAAGGAACTCAGTTGACCGTGTCTTACGCCGATTGCAGCACTGTCTAATCTGAGTCATCTACTCATTTACTTGCTTATGAATGGTTAGCTGTTTAAATATTAGTCAATCCATTGATAGCAGCTGTGAACTATAGCAGTGGTCGGTAAACACAGCAATCTGCTTTGTCGTAATGCGGTAAAAAAAACAGTTTTTGTTTGGGTTTTGATAGCTCTAACTCACTGTCTATAAATAATTTATCAATTGATATTTTAATTTGCAGGAAGCTTGGTGCTTTTTTGTTCGGAGAATCAAAGAAATATAGAACTTCAATGACCTTTTAGGGATAGAGTCGCAGGGATTTTAGATAAATAAGTTCAGAATAGGGTTAAGAAAATCTCAATTATCAAAAGTGACAGTGATACAATAACCCAATGAGCGAAATTAGAACCCAAGTCCAATTTGTCGACATTGACGAAGATATGGCTGGTCAGCGTATTGATAACTTCTTACGCAACCAATTAAAAAACATCCCGAAAAGCATGATTTACCGAATCGTGCGTAAAGGCGAAGTCCGCGTTAACAAGAAACGTATCAAGGCTGAGTACAAACTAAAAGCTGGCGACTTAGTACGTATCCCTCCCGTTACTATTGATGAGAAAACGGAAGAGAACGTACCGAGTACGAAACTCAATAAGGTTTCGGAATTGGAACAGTGCATCATCTATGAAGATGATCACATGCTGATTCTCAATAAACCATCAGGTACTGCGGTTCATGGTGGCAGCGGCTTGAAGTTTGGCGCGATTGAAGCATTGCGTGCTCTTCGCCCTGATGCTCGTTTTCTTGAGTTAGTGCACCGTATTGATAGAGATACGTCTGGCATTTTGCTTGTTGCTAAGAAGCGCTCGGCGCTAAGACACCTTCAAGCACAGTTCCGTGAAAAAACGGTTCAAAAATACTATTTCGCTCTAGTGATGGGCGAATGGAAGAACAGTTGTAAAGTCGTCAACGCACCTTTGTTAAAAAATGAAGTGAATAGCATTGTTCGAGTGAACCCGAATGGTAAAGCTTCTGAAACCCGCTTTAAGGTTTTAGAGAAATTCCAAGAGGCGACGTTGATTCAAGCTAGCCCAATTACAGGCCGTACACACCAAATCCGTGTGCACGCTCAGTATACTGGTCATCCAATAGCTTGGGATGATCGTTACGGTGATCGCCGTTTCGATGCTTATACGGGTAAAGTAGGACTGAATCGTCTGTTCTTACATGCAGCCAACATCAAGTTTACCCACCCGGGTAGCGAAGAGAAGATGGATATCTCGGCGCCAATGGAAAGAAGGCTAGAGAAAGCCTTAACTGGTTTACGTAAGCTTTAAGAAGATACGAGATATTTCGTGAATTGAGTATCGATGCATCAAATGGAAAAGGTTGACGAATATCGTCAACCTTTTTTTGTTTTCATATGTTGCAGAAGCTCCCCAACTCGCTCGTTCCTCGCTCTTGAGGATGACGACTTTTTAAGGTCACGTTCTATAGCATTAGCGAATTAGATAAAATTGCGCGTTCCGTCATTCCCTAAACTGACGAAGGAAGGAGTAGGGAATCTCCAACAGAGTGGTAAGTATCGCTTACAACACGTTCATTCCTTGTGCCTCAAGCATATCGACTAAATCGATCAGAGGTAAGCCGATCAGCGTGTTTGGGTCTTTACCTTCCATCTGTTTAAACAATGCAATACCTAACCCTTCGCACATAAAACTGCCCGCGCAGTAATAAGGCTGCTCTTTCTCAACATAAGAAATGATCTGTTGCTCAGTTAAATCGCGGAAATGCACAACAAAGGTGTCGAGACGCGTGTCAGCTTTACTGGTCTCGCTGTTCCATACCGTTATCCCAGTATAGAAAGTGATGCTCTTACCACTTTGACGAGACAATTGCTCAATCGCTTTCTCACGAGTATGAGGTTTGCCAATGATTTCTTCGTCGATCACACATACTTGATCGGAACCAATCACTAGGCTTGGTTGTTCGACAGCACAAGACTTGGCTTTGGTCTCAGCAAGACGCATTACCAATTGTTGAGGAGTCTCTTCTGGAAGTGGCGTTTCATCGCAGTCAGGCTTTGCTGTGACAAAGTCTAACTGTAGTTTTTTGAGGATCTCTTGCCTAAATGGAGATGTAGAAGCTAAAACTAGTTGGTAATTTCTCATTTTAATTTACAATTCGTGTAAGCATTTAGTTCAGGATAACGTAACTTAGCCTGCTATTCATAATGCTCTGAACAGGAAAGGTAGGAAAGTACATTTTTTTTGCCATTTCCTTTGACTAAACACGATTTGGAAGATAAGATTCGCGCCCTATGCAAAAGGAAAAAATACCGCGTACAGTTGATCCGGCAAGAACGGCTCAAAAACGACTCGATATGGATGGTATCATTCAAGTCAGTCTTTTAAAGCGTTTAACCGAAACAACTGAAGGCGTAAAACGTGACGCGCAAGTCTCAATGTCATTTGGGCTTGATGAACAACGATTAGTCGTTATCTCTGGTAAAGCTAACGTCGAAGTCGATTTAGAGTGTCAACGTTGTAATGAGGTTTTCGCACATGAGTGCGATGTCCAATTTACTTATACTCCTGTTTACAGCGAGAAAAGTGAAGAGGAAGCACCGGAAGAGTACGATTTGGTAGATCTGAACGAGTACGGTGAGTTAGACCTGATTCAATTAGTTGAAGACGAGTTCATCCTTGGATTGCCACAAATAGCAATGCACGACGATGCGAAATGTAGCGTTAACTCAAATAACTTGGTGTTTGGTGAACTTCCTGAAGAAATTGAGGAAGATAAAAAGCCGAATCCATTTGATGTTTTAAAAAACTTAAAGAAGTAACTTATTAGTAAGTATCTTTAAGAATTTACATAGGAGTAGGGTCAATGGCCGTACAAAAGAGCAAGAAATCACGTTCAATGCGTGGCATGCGTCGTTCACACGATGCGCTAACTACAGCAGCACTTTCTGTAGACGCAACTTCAGGTGAAACTCACCTACGTCACAACGTGACTGCCGAAGGTTTCTACCGCGGCAAAAAGGTTATCAACAAGTAAGGTTGACCTTTGCAAAATCTAACCGTTGCGCTTGATGCAATGGGCGGGGACTTCGGTCCTCGTGTTACAGTGCCTGCCGCCGTGCAGGCACTGTCGTATTTCCCAGAGCTAAAAGTCATTCTAATAGGTGATCGAAACGCGATCACATCTCAATTATCTTCATTAGGTCGAATGCCTGATTCTCGTTTGAGTATCCAGCATTGTGATCGAGTTATTTCCAATTCTGAAAAACCTTCACTAGCCTTACGTAATAGTCAGGGTAGCTCTATGCGTGCTGCTATCGATCTGGTTGCCGAGTCACAAGCTGATGCTTGTGTGAGTGGTGGCAACACCGGCGCACTGATGGCGTTATCTCGTTTCCGACTCAAACTCCTTCCTGGTATTGATAGGCCTGCATTGGTTTCAGCTTTGCCTACCGCTTCTGGCAACCGTACATGGATGCTTGATTTAGGAGCGAACGTTTCTAGTGACGCGGATTCACTGTTTCAGTTTGCCGTAATGGGCAGTGCATTAGCAGAACAACATTTAGGTCGCGTGCCTCGTGTCGCTATCTTGAATATCGGCGCTGAAGAAATCAAAGGCAATGACCTTGTAAAACGATGCGCTGAAATGTTGTCGAATACTCAGTCTGTGAACTTCATAGGCTATATTGAAGGTAATCAATTACTTCAAGATGCGGCTGATGTCGTCGTATGTGATGGTTTTGTGGGCAATGTCTGCTTAAAAACGTGTGAAGGTACGGCTCAGCTCTTTATTGATAAGCTAAAAACGCGCATGATGGCTTCAACAATAAAGGGGTGGATCGCCAGAATGTTGTTTTCTGAGCTATTTACTGAATTAAAAACCTTGAACCCCGACCAGTATAACGGCGCAAGTTTGTTAGGATTGCGCGGCATTGTCATTAAAAGCCATGGAAGTGCTGATGTGTCTGCAGTCGTCAACGCGATTGGTGAGGCAGTACACGAGGTCAAACGACAAGTCCCCAGTCGCATTAGCGATCGTTTGGAAGCGGTTTTACTCGAGAGGCATTATTAGTCTTCATGTATAGCAAAATTTTAGGTACTGGCAGCTACTTGCCATCTCAGGTGCGTACTAACGCAGACTTAGAGAAAATGGTAGAGACTAGCGATGAGTGGATCGTGGCTAGAACAGGTATTAAAGAGCGTCGTATTTCAGCGGAAAACGAAACCGTTGCGGATATGGCGTTTTACGCTGCTGAGAATGCCATTGAAATGGCAGGTATCGACAAAGAAGATATTGATTTAATCATCGTTGCGACAACCAGCAGTAGCCACACATTTCCGTCTTCGGCATGTCAGGTACAAGGCAAGCTTGGTATCAAAGGCTGCCCTGCGTTTGATTTGGCTGCGGCGTGTTCTGGTTTTGTCTACGCACTGTCTGTTGCTGATCAACACATCAAGACTGGCATGTGTAAGAACGTTTTGGTAATCGGTGCGGATGCACTGTCAAAAACCTGTGATCCGACTGACCGCTCTACTATCATCTTATTTGGTGATGCTGCAGGTGCGGTGGTTGTTGGCGCAAGCGAAGAGCCAGGTATTTTGTCTACTCACATATACTCTGATGGTAAATATGGTGAGCTTCTAAGCCTAGAAGTTCCAGAGCGTGGCGGTGATGCCGACAAATGGTTGCACATGGCGGGCAACGAAGTATTTAAAGTGGCGGTAACTCAGCTTTCTAAGCTTGTGAAAGACACATTAGCGGCGAACAATATGGATAAGTCAGAGCTTGATTGGTTAGTTCCACATCAAGCGAACTACCGCATTATTTCGGCAACCGCTAAAAAGCTGACGATGTCGCTTGATCAAGTTGTGATTACTCTTGATAAGCACGGCAATACGTCGGCAGCTACCGTACCAACGGCCCTTGATGAGGCTGTTCGCGACGGGCGAATTAAACGTGGCCAAACGCTTCTACTTGAAGCGTTTGGCGGCGGCTTCACTTGGGGTTCTGCGTTAGTTAAATTCTAACCCCAAGCGATAATCAACAAACAAGGCACATAACTTATGTGCCTTGTTCAATTTTTTTGCTTTGCTTAAAGGAAAATTACTATGAGCAAATTTGCTATCGTATTCCCAGGCCAAGGCTCTCAAGCTATCGGTATGCTTGCTGACCTAGGCGAACAGTATGATGTTGTTAAAAAGACATTTGCTGAAGCTTCAGAAGCACTTGGTTACGATCTATGGGCATTGGTTCAAGATGGTCCAGTAGAAAATCTAAATGAAACTTTCCGTACTCAACCGGCTCTACTAACAGCGTCTGTTGCAATCTGGCGTGTATGGCAAGAGCTTGGTCTAGAGCAACCTGCAAACCTAGCAGGTCACAGCCTAGGCGAATACTCTGCACTAGTGTGTGCGGGTGTTATCGACTTTAAAGAAGCGATCAAGCTAGTTGAGCTACGTGGTCAATTGATGCAAGAAGCGGTTCCTGCGGGCGTTGGTGCAATGTACGCAATCATCGGTCTAGATGATGAAGCGATTGCTAAAGCGTGTGAAGAAGCGGCACAAGACGAAGTTGTGTCACCAGTTAACTTCAATTCACCTGGTCAAGTTGTTATCGCGGGTAACAAAGCAGCAGTAGAGCGCGCTGGTGCACTATGTAAAGAAGCGGGCGCTAAACGTGCTCTTCCTTTACCAGTATCTGTGCCATCTCACTGTGCCCTTATGAAGCCTGCAGCAGACAAGCTAGCGGTTGCTCTGGAAGCTCTAGAGTTCAACACGCCGGCACTGCCTGTTATCAATAACGTTGATGTTATTGCTGAAACAGACCCGGCAAAAATCAAAAGCGCACTTGTTCGCCAGCTGTACAGCCCCGTTCGTTGGACTGAAGGTGTACAAGCTATGAATGAGCAAGGCGTAGAGAAGCTACTAGAATTAGGCCCAGGTAAAGTTCTTACCGGTCTAACAAAACGAATCGTAAAAACTATGACAGCTGCTGCAGTTAATGACACTGCATCACTAGAAGCTGCTAAGTAAATAAACACTTAATAGAGAAGTTATGATGAATTTAGAAGGCAAAGTTGCACTAGTTACAGGCGCAAGCCGTGGTATCGGTCGTGCAATCGCTGAACTTTTAGTTGAGCGTGGTGCTAAAGTTATCGGTACTGCTACGTCTGAAGGCGGCGCTGCTGCAATCAGTGAGTACCTAGGTGAGAACGGTAAAGGTCTTGCTCTTAATGTAACGGATGTTGACTCAATTGCAGCTACACTGAAAACCATCAACGATGAATTCGGTGCGATTGACATTCTGGTTAACAACGCAGGTATCACTCGTGATAACCTACTTATGCGTATGAAAGACGATGAATGGAATGACATCATCGATACTAACCTAACGCCTATCTTCCGCATGTCTAAAGCTGTATTGCGTGGCATGATGAAGAAGCGTCAAGGACGTATCGTAAACGTTGGTTCTGTAGTCGGTACTATGGGTAACGCTGGTCAAGCTAACTACGCAGCTGCAAAAGCAGGCGTAATTGGTTTTACTAAATCAATGGCTCGGGAAGTTGCGTCTCGTGGTATTACAGTGAACACTGTAGCACCTGGTTTCATCGAAACTGACATGACTAAAGCGCTAAATGATGACCAACGTGCAGTAACTTTGGCGAATGTACCAGCAGGTCGACTAGGTGATCCTCGCGAAATCGCTGAAGCTGTGGTATTTTTGGCGTCACCTGCGGCAGCTTATATCACAGGTGAAACACTTCACGTCAATGGCGGTATGTACATGGTGTAAATTATGTGCAACATTTGTGCATGATTTAAGTCAAGATCATACGTAATTTCGGTTAAAATCATGAAAATTGTGGTTTGACCAGAAAAGTTGACCTTGCAACTTTCAATAGATTGAATAAACTACGGAAAACATCGCATAAAGCGAACTCTGTAAAGGAAAAGAAAAAATGAGCAACCTCGAAGAACGCGTAAAGAAAATCATTGTTGAACAGCTAGGTGTAGACGAAGCTGAAGTTAAAAACGAAGCTTCTTTCGTTGATGACCTAGGTGCAGATTCTCTAGACACAGTTGAGCTAGTAATGGCTCTAGAAGAAGAATTCGACACTGAGATTCCAGATGACGAAGCTGAGAAAATTACTACTGTTCAAGCTGCTATCGATTACGTAACTAGCGCTCAGTAATAATCTCTCCCAGGCGGTCACCTCGACCGCCTGTGTTTTATCTAACTCATCTATCCTCATCTTAAATCACCTCAATCCCCGGAGTGTAATATCGTGTCCAAGCGTCGTGTAGTTGTCACTGGCATGGGTATGTTGTCGCCGGTAGGCAACACTGTAGAATCTTCTTGGAAAGCCCTGCTAGCTGGTCAAAGTGGTATCGTTAATATCGATCATTTTGATGCAACCAATTTCTCAACTCGTTTTGCAGGTCTAGTTAAAGACTTTAACTGCGAAGAGTATATGACTAAAAAAGATGCTCGTAAGATGGACTTGTTCATCCAGTACGGCGTCGCAGCAGGTATTCAAGCTTTAGATGATTCAGCCCTAACTATTACTGAAGAAAACGCTCCTCGTGTAGGCGTTGCTATCGGTTCTGGTATTGGTGGTCTTGGTTTGATCGAAGCCGGTCACAAGGCTCTAACTGAAAAAGGCCCTCGTAAAATCAGCCCGTTCTTCGTACCGTCGACGATCGTGAATATGATTGCGGGTCACATGTCTATCATGCGTGGCCTACGCGGTCCAAACATCGCGATCTCTACAGCATGTACGACTGGCCTACATAACATTGGCCACGCGGCTCGTATGATTGCATACGGCGATGCTGACGCAATGCTAGCGGGTGGTGCTGAAAAAGCATCGACACCACTAGGTATGGGCGGTTTTGGTGCGGCTAAAGCACTGTCTACTCGTAACGATGAGCCTCAAAAAGCTTCTCGTCCATGGGACAAAGGCCGTGACGGCTTCGTTCTTGGTGACGGTGCAGGCATGATGGTTCTTGAAGAGTATGAACATGCTAAAGCTCGTGGCGCTAAGATTTACTGTGAGCTAGTTGGCTTCGGTATGTCGGGTGACGCTTACCACATGACATCTCCAAGTGAAGATGGTTCTGGTGGCGCACTAGCAATGGAAGCGGCTATGCGTGATGCTGGCATTACTGGTGAACAAATCGGTTATGTTAACGCACACGGTACTTCGACTCCTGCAGGTGACGTAGCGGAAGTGAAGGGCATCAAGCGTGCTCTTGGCGAAGCAGGCAGCAAGCAAGTCTTGGTTTCTTCTACGAAGTCAATGACAGGCCACCTTCTAGGTGCTGCGGGTTCTGCTGAAGCTATCATCACAGCGATGTCTCTAATTGATCAAATTGTTCCACCAACAATCAATTTAGATGATCCTGAAGAAGGCTTAGATATTGACTTAGTACCTCACACCGCGCGTAAAGTTAGCGGCATGGAATATGCTGCATGTAACTCATTCGGTTTCGGTGGTACTAACGGCTGTTTGATCTTCAAAAAGATTTAATCATCTTATATAAGAGTCAAACATCGTAGATAGTCATAATTAGAACTGTTTTTAAACGGCTCGATGCTTTAGCATTGAGCCGTTTCTTTTTATGGGGAAAAACATGTTTTGGGTTGATGGAGAAAGTCAGCAAACTGTCGATATCTTAGATCGCTCGTTTCAGTATGGAGACGGCTGTTTTACTACCATGCTTGTTCAAGATGGCCAGATTCAATATTTTCACGATCATCAGCGTCGTGTTGATGATTGTCTTAAAGCGTTACGCATTTCCGAACTTGATTGGAATACGGTTAACCTTTGGCTCGATAATGCACTTGAACATATCCAACACAATGCGCTTCCTGGTACAAAGAGCCTTAATGGTTCAACGAATCTTCAAGACAAAAACAAGCCTCATAATGAAAAAGCAGGGCTCAAGCTGCACGTTAGCCGTGGGGCTGGCGGTCGTGGCTACAGTGCCAAGAATATCGCCAAGCCAACAATCACCATCAGTACATTTGATTACCCAAATCATTATTCCGCGTGGCAAGATTCCGGTGTAGAACTCGGTATCTGCCAACAAGCACTGGGTTTGAGCCCATTATTGGCCGGTCATAAGCACAATAATCGCCTTGAGCAAATCTTGATGAAAGATGAAATGGATCAGGCCGGTGAAGTGGATGGCGTGGTTCTGGATATATCAGGTAACGTGATTGAAACCACCATGGCTAATCTGTTTTGGCGAAAAGGGCAGACGATTCACACTCCTCAACTGACGCAAAGTGGCGTTGCAGGGGTTATGCGTAAGCAAGTGTTAACCGCGCTGAATCAAGCTGAATTTTCCGTTACTATTAGTGACTACTGCTTATCTCAACTCATGCAAGCTGATGAGGTTTTCATGACCAACTCCATTTTAGGGGTTGCCCCAGTTACCCGTATTAGTGATACCCAATTCAACATTGGAACCGTTACTCGTAGCCTTCAAGGACAACTAAACTCGTGATCAAAAAGTTATTTATTTTTATTATCTTGTGCCTAATCGCAGCCGCGGCTGCTGGTTTTTATGTTTACAACCAAGCGCAAGATAACCTGAAACAAGTTATTCAATTAGAAAAACCACAAGTCGTGACTGTTGCTTCAGGTAGCAGCTTTAACCGCGTTCTAGCCCAGTTGATTAACGAGGGGCTTTTCGAGGCTTCTCCTTATGAGAAATTAATCCGTAAGTTACATCCTGAGCTTGTAGACGTAAAAGCGGGTACATTCCTGCTTGAACCGGGTTTAACCTTAGAGCAGGCGCTACAAGTGCTTGTAGAAGGGAAGGAACACCAATTTACCATTACCTTTGTAGAAGGCAGTCGTTTTGACGAGTGGCTTGTTCAGCTAAAAGACAACGAATTCATTCAGCAGACGTTGAATGATGTCTCTGAAAAAGAGATCGCACAAAAGCTTGGTATTGAAAATGAAAAGCTAGAAGGCCTTTTCTTAGCGGAAACATACCACTACACCTATGGCACAACGGATTTAGATTTGTTGAAACGTGCCCACCGAGATCTAATGAACGTGGTCAATGATGAGTGGGAAAATAGAGCCGATAAACTGCCTCTTAAATCGCCGTATGAAGCTTTAATTCTTGCGTCTATCCTCGAGAAAGAGACTGCTGTCGCTTCTGAGCGTGAGCGTGTGTCTTCTGTATTCGTTAACCGCTTGAACAAGCGTATGCGTCTGCAAACTGACCCAACGGTTATCTACGGCATGGGTGATAGCTACAAAGGCAATATTCGTAAGAAAGATCTACGTACACCAACGCCGTACAACACCTATACAATGAGCGGTTTACCGCCAACACCGATCGCGATGGCGGGTAAAGCGTCTATCAACGCGGCTCTGAATCCAGAGAAGAGCAACTACCTGTATTTTGTTGCGAGTGGAACGGGCGGTCACGTATTTTCAAAGAGTTTGACTGAGCATAACCGTGCAGTACGAGCTTACTTAAAGCAATTAAGAAAAAACAAATAAAGAAAGAATTATGAATCAGTCGAAATTTATCGTGGTTGAAGGCCTTGAAGGTGCTGGCAAAAGTACAGCAATCAATGCCATCGTTGAGACATTGAAAACAGCCGGTGTCGCTGACATCGTTAATACTCGTGAACCCGGTGGTACCGTGCTTGCCGAGAAGATGCGCTCGTTGGTCAAAGAAGAGCACGAAGGTGAGAAGCTTCAAGATATGACTGAGTTGCTGCTGATGTACGCAGCGCGTGTTCAATTAGTAGAAAACGTCATCAAGCCTGCACTAGACAGTGGTAAATGGGTGTTGGGTGATCGCCATGATATGTCATCTCAAGCTTATCAAGGTGGTGGTCGTCAGATCGCACGCACTACGATGGAATCACTGAAAGAAACCACGCTAGGCGGTTTTAAGCCAGATTTAACACTATATTTGGACCTAGACCCTAGAGTCGGGCTAGAGCGTGCTAGAGGTCGTGGTGAGCTTGATAGAATCGAAAAGATGGACATCTCATTTTTCGATCGCACGCGTGAGCGTTACTTAGAAATTGCAGGGCAAGACGATTCTGTACTCGTGATTAATGCACAGCAAGAGATTGAGCAAGTAGCCGCTGATATTAAAGTCGCGCTCAGTGCTTGGCTCAATAAACAGTAGGTAGTCATGGCTGAAGTGTATTCTTGGCTCACACCGGTATGGAGTGAGTGGAAAAAAAGTCTCGATGCAGAACGTTTTCCTAACTCTGTGATCGTTAATGCGCCTGAAGGGCTTGGTGTGGAAGCGCTGGTTAGCCAACTTACCGATGCATTGATGTGTGTTAATTACGAAAGTGAAGCGTGCGGATTTTGCCACAGTTGTGAACTGATGAAGTCGGGGAGTCACCCGGATTTCCATGTGATCGAACCTGAGAAAGAAGGTAAATCGATTACCGTTGACCAAGTGCGTGCGAGTAACCGCTGGGCTCAACAATCGTCACAGTTGGGTGGCTTGCGTGTCATTTTGCTGAGTCCGGCTGAAGCGATGAATGAATCGGCGTCTAATGCGCTGTTGAAAACACTGGAAGAACCTGCGAGTAATTGTATTTTCATCCTTTCAACGCGTAACAGTAATCGCTTAATGCCAACTATTCTTAGCCGTTGCCAGCAATTTAATGTGGTGTGTCCACAATTAGATGCAGGATCGGCATGGTTAAATGGAGAAGTCGGTAAAACGGTTCCTCAGTACATACTGACATTGAACGACAACGCCCCCCTGAAAGCGAAAGCAATGTTTGATCAAGGTGGCGTCGAAGCTTCAACAAAAGCGCTCGATGGCTTTGTGAATGTGATAAAAGGCACTCAACCCGACATGCTGAAGTTCTCTACAGAGCTTAGCAAAGACCCTTTGATTCAACTTAGCTGGCTTTGGCATTTATTGTCAGATGTACAAAAGCTGCATTTTGGTTTAGCTAATCAGGCTATCATTCCGAGTGCGAAAGCACTGTGTGAGGTGATGTCTTATCAAAGTGCTTATGCAGCGTCGAATAAACTGCTGATATTGATTGAGCAGTTCAAGCTACACCCTGGGCTCAATACGGAGCTACTCATAATGAATTGGCTGATAGCCACTTGCGAGGAAACATGTTCGTAGATTCCCATTGTCATTTAGACAAACTGGATTACCAAGATTTACACACCAGCGTAGAAGACGTGGTTAATAAAGCGAAAGCAGCCAACGTTGACCAACTGCTTTCTGTCGGTGTGACGTTGGATTCGTTTGAAAACATGCTTGAGATGATCTCGCCGTTTGATAACGTTAAGGCTTCGTGTGGCGTTCACCCTCTCGACGTAGAGAGCGACTTCTGTTTAGAAAGAATGCGTGAGTACGCGAGCAACCCGAAAGTGGTAGCTATTGGTGAAACTGGCCTAGATTACCATTACCAACCAGAGACTGCAGAGCTACAACAGCTCAGGTTCAAGCAGCACGTTGAGTTGGCTGTTGAGCTTAATAAACCTTTGATCATCCACACGCGTAACGCGCGTGAAGATACGTTAGCTATTTTACGCGATGGCGGAGCAGAGAAGTGTGGTGGTGTGATTCACTGCTTTACTGAAGATCAAGCGTTCGCTGAAGCAGCAATGGAATTAGGTTTCTATATCTCGATTTCAGGTATTGTGACCTTTAAACAAGCCACAGAACTTAAAGACGTTGTGAAAAACCTACCTCTAGATAGGTTGCTGATCGAAACGGATTCGCCATATTTGGCGCCAATTCCATATCGTGGTAAAGAGAATCAGCCTGCATATGTGGTCGAAGTGGCGGCTTATATCGCGCAGTTGAAAGGGCTGTCAATGAAAGATGTTGCTGAACAAACAACCAAAAATTACCGAAAACTTTTTTTGCGATAAAAAACTAACTAAACAAATAAAAGGGAGCGAAAGCTCCCTTTTTGTGTTTTTGATCACCAAAAGTACGTTTTTTTTTAATGTTTACTAATTATGTTGAACTTGAGAGCACTATTTACATCATTTGTAATTTTGTTACTAAAAATAACATTACCCTCTATTTTATTTACTCAGTAAAATAATAGGGAAGGATTATAATTTATTTGTTTTTCAGCTAGTTAGCGACTTGTAAAGCATTGCATTTCTATATTTGACATGTGATCCAAGACGTGTTTTGAAACTAAATTTCGTAAGTGACTAGAAAGTTAGTTCCCCATCAATATATATTTAGCGGCAGAAAATATAATGCAATACATGGTTACATTTTCACTGGGTGCTAACATATAGGCTACGGGGGTGTGCCGTTAGGACCCATATAATTATTTTATCTTTATCAGGAGCATAAACATGTTTAAGAACCTTTTTGCTAGCCTGCAGAAAGTTGGTAAGTCTCTGATGCTACCAGTATCAGTTTTACCAGTTGCGGGTATTTTGCTAGGTGTCGGTGCAGCAGACCTTCCTTTCATTCCAGAAATCGTTTCAAATTTAATGGAACAAGCGGGTGGTTCAGTATTCGGTCAAATGGCACTACTGTTCGCAGTAGGCGTAGCACTTGGCTTTACTAATAACGACGGTGTAGCTGGTCTAGCTGCTATCGTTGGTTACGGCATCATGACTGCTACACTAGGCGTAATGGCTGGTGTAATGGGCGTTGATAAAATCGACACTGGTGTACTAGGTGGTATCCTAGTCGGTGGTGTTGCTGCTTGGGCATTCAACCGTTTCTTCCGTATTCAACTACCAGAGTACCTTGGCTTCTTCGCTGGTAAGCGTGCTGTGCCAATCATCACAGGTTTCTCTGCGATTGGTCTAGCAATCCTACTATCTGTAGTATGGCCACCAGTTGGCGGCGCTATTTCTGCGTTCTCTGATTGGGCTGCTCACCAAAACCCACAAGTGGCGTTTGGTATCTACGGCATCGTTGAGCGTTCTCTGATTCCATTTGGTCTTCACCACGTTTGGAACGTACCTTTCTTCTTCGAAGCTGGTACTTGTGTAAACGCTGCTGGCGAAACTCAAAACGGTGTTCTTACTTGTTACCTAGTTGCTGATGACGCATCTCGTGCAGCGGGCAATGGCTTCGGTCAGCTAGCTGGTGGTTACATGTTCAAGATGTTCGGTCTACCTGCTGCTGCAATCGCGATTGCACATTCAGCTAAACCTGAAAACCGTGCTAAAGTAATGGGCATCATGGCTTCTGCTGCGTTGACTTCATTCCTAACGGGTATCACTGAACCAATCGAATTCTCATTCCTATTCGTTGCTCCTGTACTGTACGCAATCCACGCTCTATTAGCTGGTTCTGCATACGTTCTTGCGAACACTCTAGGTTTTGTACACGGTACATCTTTCTCACACGGTCTAATCGACTTCCTAGTTCTATCTGGCAATGCGTCTAAGATGGGTCTAATGGTTGTATGTGGTGTTGCTTACGCTGCAATTTACTACATCGTATTCCGCACTGTGATTAAAGCACTTGACCTTAAAACTCCGGGCCGTGAAGACGAATCTGAAGAAGAAGTAGTTGCTACAGGTTCTGAACTTGCTGGTGAGCTAGTTGCTGCATTCGGTGGTAAAGCGAACATCACTGGTCTTGACGCTTGTATTACTCGTCTACGTGTTGCAGTAGCTGATACTGCTCTTGTTGACCAAGACAAACTGAAGAAACTAGGCGCTGCAGGTGTTGTTGTAGTTGCTGGTGGCGTACAAGCTATCTTCGGTACTAAGTCTGACAACCTTAAGACAGACATGGATGAGTGGATCCGTAACAACGGTTAATTCGCTGATTCAATAAATTGAAAGGAGGCCTTACGGTCTCCTTTTTTGTTTCCTGCAATATGCACAATGTCCTCACGTTTAAGCTCTTCTTACTCAACTAGTTCTCCTCAACTCTATGTGTTGAAGGCCGATTCTGAACCTTGAGCGCCAGTTCACTTTTACCTAGCGATGACACCTCTCTTTGTGAACCCAGTACACTACCATTTTTAAAAACAGTCTGAGAATATTATGAAACATCGTTATTTGATCGGCCTTATGTGCTGCAGCGGAGCCGCGTTTGTGCATGCTTCTGAAGCACCAGATTTGGAAGTTGGATTAGCCATTGACCAAGACCTGAGTGTCGTTGTCGAATTTGATCAGAAATACCGTGCCACGATTGGCAACGACGGTGCTGCATTTGACTACATTTTGAAGCGTGGTCAGTTTGAGACTGAAGCTCCGTTGAGTTGGTATGTCGGTGCAGGTGCTTGGGCTGAGTGGAATGATGATTTTGGCTTACGTTTGCCTTTAGGTGTTAAAGTGAATTTCTACGAAGGTTGGAATGCGTACGCTCAAGTTCACCCTGAGCTCGACATGTATAAAGGTGTTGAATTACAAGTGGGTGGTGCACTGGGTATCACCTACAAGTTCTAGGTGATGAGACAAAAAAATGCCAGCTTAGTAGCTTAATGCCGATCGTTTAAGAAGACTTGAACGATCTTGCAGTTAGCAGATAATCCCC